>CBINBY010000022.1:0-54725 GCA_966248995.1 uncultured Burkholderiales bacterium
GACCAGAGGGACTCGGACCAGAGGGACTCGGACCAGAGGGACTCGGACCAGAGGGGCTCGGACCAGAGGGGCTCGGACCAGAGGGGCTCGGACCAGAGGGGCTCGGACCCGAAGGAGCTGGCGCGGACGCCAGGCTTACATACTTGGTAGGCGCGGGCGATGGCCGGCTGGGAGCACCGGGAGGTACTGAGCTTGACGTACTAGGCTCGGTCGGGATGGTCAGCGGGCCCGTCCCTTTGTCCTTACCGGGGGGTGTTGTTGGGCTGTTGGGAGCTGGCCCTGGGGGAGGCGTCGTCTTCGGCTCGGGTGCGGCCGGAGGGGTCTTTGCAGGCGGCACGCCCGTGGGCGCTGGCGAAGGGTTGGGCGTCGCAGGCGTAGCGGGGCTGGGTGCGGGGGTGGATGACGGCTTGGGACCAGGCGGTGGCGGAGGCGGCGGTGGCGTTCGGGTGGATGCGGGCGATACGGTGGCCATGGACTGGACCCTTGCACTGTGGCTGAGTTGTTGCTCGCTCAACCCGAAGACGGCTCTGCGCAGAGCTCTCGGTTGAAGCCTGGCTGGGGCTTCGGGTGCCAACCCTCCCTGTCGGGAGGCCGTGCTTGGCGCGTACGGCCCGGGTGAGCGCAAGGCAAGAAAGCCTAGAAACCGCCCGAGTCACCAATGTGTTGAGTCGAATAGTCCGTTCGGACTACTGGTCCGCGGTGTGTGGTGCATATGCGAGACCGGAGCGCTTCGCTACACCGCAGCCGAGATGCTGCGCAGGGTCCCGGTGGGCGACGGCGGGTAGCTGGGCACTCGCACCGCAACAGGAATGACATCGCTCATGGAGAAAAGGATCTGGGCGACGAACCGGCAGAAGTGATCCAGCGTGCAGGCACGTGTCACCCTCATGGCAGCCAAACCGCGGCTTGCGGACGAGGGAGAACCTGAGACTTCAGGCACGCATCCGAAAGCCGTCTTTGAACGGCGTGCGCTTATCGCACTGCTCGACCTTGCAAGCAAGAGCCCCAACTCTTATTAGCGGTAGTTCTCCTCGCAACCAATTGTTTTAATTGGTTACTGCAGCGCAAGCTTGCTTACGCTTCAACCCACGCGCTGCCTTAGCAGCATTGCAAGCACGCATCGGGCAACGGCCGCAATGTCGGCGGCCGGCTCGGGGCAGTACTACCGAGGTGTCCGATGAGCCAACATCCGTGGGCGGCGCTGTTTCGCCTTGTGCGCGCCGCAACCCTCCTGGAACCCGCACCGGCGCCCGCGACGGCACAGCCTGTCGCGGAGGCCGAACCCGCGGCCACGCCGAAGTCGAGCCGCTTCTACGTCACCGTCCGCACGAAGTTTTCGGTGGCGATCGCCTGCAGCCTGGTGTGGATGATGTTTTCCATCTACACCGCCGCACCCTGGGTGAATCAGCTTTCCGGCGTGATGGGCGATGCGGTGGCGTGGGGCGTCGTCATCGGCATCGCCATCCTGCCCGGCTTCATGAACGCCTTCCTCGTGGCGAGCCTGCTGCTCGATCGCCGGCCGGCGATCCTGCCGCTGCCGCAACGGTTGCCTGGCCTCACCGTGCTCGTGGCCGCCTACAACGAGGAAGCGAGCATCGCGTCGACCATCGACAGCATCGCGAGGCAGGACTACCCGGGGCCGCTGCAGGTGATCGTCATCGACGACGGGTCCACCGACCGGACGGCCGCGATCCTCGCCGGTATCCGGCATCCCTGGCTGGAGGTCGTCAGCCTTGCCTGCAACGGAGGCAAGGCGCGCGCGCTGAATGCGGGGCTGCGCCTGGCGCGGTACAGCCTGACCGTCACGCTCGATGCGGACTCCTGCCTGTACCGCGAGGCGCTGGTTCGCCTGGTGGGCCGTTACCTCAGCGACCCGCCGGAGACCAAGGCCGTGGCCGGTGCCATCCTGGTTCGCAACTCACGCAAGAACCTCGTGACCCGCGCACAGGAGTGGGACTACTTCCACGGCATTGCCGCCATCAAGCGCCTGCAAAGCCTCTACCAGGGCACGCTCGTCGCCCAAGGCGCGTTCTCGCTGTACGAGACGGCAGCCCTGCGCACCCTCGGGGGCTGGTCGGACACGGTGGGTGAGGACATCGTGCTGACCTGGGCCTTGCTGGAGCAAGGGTACCGCGTCGGCTTCGCGGAGAACGCGTGCGCGTTCACCAACGTGCCGGAAACCTGGAAGCAGTTCCTCCGCCAGCGCCAGCGCTGGTCACGCGGGCTCATCGAGGCCTTCAAGGCCCACTGGCGGCTGCTGTTCAAGGCGAGGATGCGCACGCTGTTCATTTGGTGGAACCTGATGTTCCCGTACACGGACCTGGCATTCACGCTGGCCTTCCTGCCCGGGATCGTGCTTGCCCTGTTCGGCATCTACTGGATCGCCGGTCCGATGACGCTGCTGGTGCTGCCGCTGGGCATGCTGGTCAACTACGAGATGTACCGGGTGCAATCGGCCATGTTCGCAAGCCAGGGACTCAGGGTCAGGCGTAACCGCCGCGGTTTCTTCTTCTACAGCGTTCTCTATAGCATCGCGCTCCAGCCCGCCTGCGTGGTGGGCTATGTGCAGGAGATCGTGAACCGCACCAAGTCCTGGGGGACCAAGTGAAGAGAACAACCATCGGCGCAGTCTGCATGGCGTCAACCATGGCGTTAACCAGCTGGGCACAGGGGCAAAGCGTGTCCACCGAAGTGCACGGCAGCCACGACTCGGACGGCCTCGACCAGCGCGCCATCACCTTGGGCGCCGCCACCGCAGGAGGCTGGGGAGTCAAAGGCACCGCCATGCATTTCTCGGCGCCGGGCTGGTCGGCCGATGGTCAGGCGCTGGCCGCCACCTATCAGCGCACCACCGAATCCACGCGCTTCGATGCCGCCGCCGGCGTGGCGAGGATCGGAGGGCGCGGCCACCTGGTGGGTTCGCTCGATATGTCCCAGGCCGTCAACGTGGCAGGCAGCAGTTCGCTGGGCTTCAGCGGCCAGCGCCAGATGCTCGACTCACGTGCAGGCATCGACGCCGGCCTCACCTACGAAACCGCCGTCCTCGTCGCCGACCACGCATTCAGCCCACGCATGAACGTCGGGGCGGTGGCTGGCGCGACATGGTTTTCCGACGGCAACCGCCGTCCTCTGTTGCGCACGCGCTGGAACCTCTTGCTGCGCGAAGACATTGGTTTGAACGCCTACGTCAAGACGCGCAGCTATCGCAACTCCGATCCGTACCGGCCCGAGTATTTTTCCCCCGAGCGGCTCAATGAAGCGTCGCTGGGTCTGTCCGCACGCATGGCGGCGGCAGGCCGCACCGTGGTGAGTGCCGCGCTCGATGCCGGCCGTCAGCACACCGAGCTGAACAACGAGCCGATCTGGAGCCTGTCACTCGGCATCTCGTCGGCCCGCAAGGCCCGCGTGCAATGGAGCCTCGTCGCGCAGGCGGCACACACGGCATCGCTGCTGGGCAGCACCGCCACCTACCGATATTCCAGCCTGACCGGGCGCATCAGCGTGCCGCTGTGACCGTGCTTCGGGTCAGGAAGCAAAGCGTGCAATGTGCGCCGGTGCCGGGCGCGAAGCGCGAGGGCGAGCACATGGGCGTACCCGCATTGGCGTAGCGACTTTCCAAGCTGGCGCCGCCATGGCGAGGGTGTGTCCCGGGCCTGCCGTGTGTAGCTGAGCGGTGCCGTTTCGATCCCTTACAACCGGGCGGCCGCTTGCGCGGAAATCGCCCGCGTGCCGGGCGGAACCCATGTAATAGCATCGGCCGCCAGGGAGGACCCAAAGTGAAACGACTCGCTGCCGGCACGGCGGTGCATTTGCTCGTGCCCAGGCGCCGGCCGTCGGGTGGACGGCCATGAGAACGCTCGTTCTCGGAGGCTATGGCAACTTCGGCGCGCGCATCTGCCGCGCACTCGTGGGAGTGGAGGGTATCGAACTGCTGGTCGGCGGTCGCGATGCCGTGCGGGCCAAAGACTTCGCAACCCAGCTCGGACGCGGCGCTCGGGGCGTGGCGCTCGATCTCCGGGACGAGCAGTTCGCCTACACGCTGCGAGACCTGGGCGTGCAGCTGATCGTCCACACCGCAGGCCCGTTCCAGGAGCAGGCGTATGGCGTGGCCCGGGCGGCGGCCTGGGCAGAAGCTCATTACATCGACCTCGCAGACGCACGGCGTTTCGTGTGCGATTTCTCCAGGGCCCTGGACCACGTGTTCCGCGGTGCAGGACGCACCGCGATCACAGGTGCCAGCACGGTGCCCGGGCTGTCGTCGGCCGTGGTCGAGCACCTGTGCCGCGGCTGGCGGCGCATCGATGCCATCGACACATGCATCGCTCCCGGGCAGCAGGTGCCGCGCGGCGAGGCCACGATGGCTGCGGTGCTCGCCTATTGCGGCCAGGAGATCGCCGTCTGGAACGATGGTCGGTGGCAAGTGCAGCGGGGCTGGTCGCAGCCCCGGCCGGTGCAAGTCGCGCACATGAAGCCGCGGCTGGGCGCCCTTTGCGACATCCCCGACCTGGAGCTCTTTCCCGAGCGTTACCGTGTCACGCGGCGAGTCATGTTCCGCGCGGCGCTGGAGCTGCCCTTCAGTCAACGGGCGCTGGCTTTGCTTGCCGGCGCGCGCGCCGCGGGGCTCGTGCGTCGGCCCCACCGCCTCGCAGGCGTGCTGGGCGCGGCCGCTCGTGCGCTGGATTTCCTCGGTTCGTCATTGGGCGGCATGGTCGTTGAAGCCGAGGGCATCGATAAGCAAGGACACTCGGTGCGCAAGGCGTGGCACATCGCGGCCGATGACGGTCATGGGCCGGAGATCCCGTGCATGGCAGCGATCCTGCTGGCGAAAAAGCTGGCGAAAGGCGAGGCGCTGCCGGTGGGCGCGAAGCCCTGTGTGGGACTGCTGGAACTCGCGGACTTCGAGCCCGAGTTCGCCCACTGGGGCATGCGCACGCACGTAGTCGTGCAAGACGACGTTCCCTCGCATCGAAACGCCGCCTGAGCGAGCCTCTCCCCTGCTTGCTTTCCCGTTCGCGCCCTACTGTTCGCCAAACAGGTCTTCGGCCCAGCTGAGGGCTGCTACCACGTTGGGGAAACCGATGGTGCTGGTGAGCGCGATCAATGCATGGCGGACCGCCTCGGGCGTCGCGCCGCATTGCAGGGCGCGCCGCGTGTGGCTGTGCACGGCGCCCTCGGAACGCGCGGCGGCGGCGCCAGCCAGCTGCACGAGCTGGATGGTCTGCTCGTCCAGCGGCCCGGCCTGGCGCACAGCCACGCCGAGGGCATCGAGCGCCTGCATGTAGGCGGGGTGGCGCTCCGCCACGTGGTGGTAGAAGCTAGGACGTGCCGTGCGAGCGATGGGGGTGTCGGTCATGGCCGTCTCCTGTCGCAGCGATGCTGCAAGTGATCGAGGCTCGCTGACCTTAGCCCAATCGCCAGACCGCATGCCGATGCGGCTGCCAACTGCGCACCCGCATCAGGGGCTGCCTTGCGGGCGAGCTGCAGACTCCCGGGCCTTGCGCGCGGTTCGCCCGCGCCGCATGCCGTGCGATCATGGTCCTGGGCACCCCGGTTGCCCTACCCGATCATTCGCGTTTACCCGTCACGGAGGATCGACATGAGAGACGGCGGATCGCGGGCCGAGCCCCGCGCGGGTCGGCAGCGTTCCTTTCGGGACACGATGCCGGCGGGCCCGACGGAACAAGCGGTAGTGCGCACGTATGACCGCTATGCCCCGTTGTACGACCGGGTCTTCGGCCGCGTGCTCGAGCCAGGCCGGCGCCTCATGACCCAGGCCGCGGCCGAGCTGCGGCCGCGCAACGTGCTGGAGGTCGGCGTGGGCACCGGCCTCACGCTCGCCGGCTATCCCGCCGACGCGCGCGTGGTGGGCATCGATCTGTCTCACGACATGCTGGAGCGCGCCCGCCGCCGTGCCGCGCAGCTGCCGCGGCGAGATATCACGCTGCGTGCGATGAACGCCGAGCGCATGGATTTCCTGGATGGCAGCTTCGATTGCGTGACGGTGCCGTACGTGCTGTCGGTCACCCCGCACCCCGCACGCCTGGTGCACGAGATCCGCCGCGTATGCCGGCCGGATGGACACATCCTCATCGTCAACCACTTCAGCGGCAGCCGCTTCTGGTGGCTCATGGAGCGAGCCGTGCGCACGATGGCCGATCGCGTGGGCTTCCGGTCGGACTTCAACTACGAGGAGCACATCGTCGCGCACGACTGGGAAGTCTTGTCGGTGCGCCCGGTGAATTTGTTCGGCTTGTCGAAGCTGGTGGTGTTGCACAACAGGCGGTTTGCGTCATTCGGTTCGGATTGAGCGTCGGGGAAGCCGAGTCCACTCGTTCGGGATGAGCCGTCCGAAGCCCCTGCTGGCCCTTGCACACTGCCGACTTCTGACCGCGCGCCTATAGTTGTTCCTCGCATCACGAGGGGCCGCACATGAACGATCGTCGGCGCCTGCTGGCTGGCAGTGCCACCGTCACCATGCTCCTGCTCGCCTCGGGTCTGTGGCCTCGCCCGACGGCGGCGCAGATGCCGGGCCGTGCCGGCTTCGACGCGAAGTCGGTGGCCGAGGCGTTCGAGACCTTGGGCCTGCGCACGCCGCAGCCGAGCCGGGACGTGATCCTCACGGGTCCAGACATCTCCGAGGATGGTGCTTACGTGCCGGTGACCCTCTCCACCTCGCTGGCGGGCGTAAAGCGGCTGCTGCTGCTGATCGAGAAGAACCCGTCGGTGCTGAGCGCCGTATTCGACCTCACCGAGGTGGTGGAGCCGGCGTTCTCCCTGCGCGTGAAGATGAACGAATCGTCCGATGTCTACGCGGTGGCCGTGCTCGCCGACGGCCGCGTGCTGTACGCGCACAAGGACATCCAGGTCACCATCGGCGGATGCTCGGGCTGAGAGCTGGATTGATGACACAGCCCACCCGCATACGCGCACAGGCCACTGCCGGCAAGATCGTCGTGCGCATGCTCATGAGCCATGAAATGGAGTCCGGCCACCGCAAGGACGCCGAGGGCCAGCCCATCCCCGCCTGGTACATCCAGCAGGTCACGGTGCGTCACAACGGCCAGGCGGTGCTGAGTGCGCAGTGGGGTCCGTCGGTGTCGAAGAACCCGTATCTGCAGTTCACGATCCGCGGCGGTCAGGCCGGCGACCGGCTTTCCGTCACCTGGGTCGACAACCACGGCGAGACGCGTACCGACGAAGCCATGGTGGGGTGAACGTGCTTTGCCGAGGCGAGCGCTGCGAAGCGCCATCGGCACTGCGGACAAGGTCTCCGTTCGTGCGGGGTTACAGGCAAGACCTCGCGCTTGAGGTCTCGAAGACAGGTTCGATGGAGGCCCTCAGCCGGGGCGGTTGCCGTGCGCCTCCACGAACTTGACGAACCCCTCCATGAACGCTTTCAGTCGTTCGCGCTGCTTCTCGTCGGTCAGCGTTCCATCCTCGGCGAACAGCCCCTGCGCGTTGGGGACGAGCATGCGAGCACCCGTCCACAACTGCGCCCCGAGCGTGCGCATCACGGGCAGCCAGGCACTTTGCGCGAGCGTGGTGCCGAACATGCCCGGCGTCGCGCCCATCAACGCCACGGGTCGGCCGCCGAAGACCCGCGGAATGTCCGCTGGCGGGCGGGAGAGCCAGTCGATGGCGTTCTTGAGCACGCCCGGCACGGAGTTGTTGTACTCCGGCGTGGCCAGCACGAGAGCGTCGGCCGAGGCGATCGCGTCCTTCAGCGCCGCCACCGCAGGCGGAATGCCTTGCCCGGCTTCCACGTCGCCGTCGTACAGCCCGATGTCGCGGATCGACTCGATTCGCAGCCGGGCACCTTCGGGCATGAGCTGGGCCGCGGTGCGCAGCAGGGCCGTGTTGTACGAACCCTTGCGCAGGCTGCCCGAGATGCCGACCAGGGTGATCATTGAAGGCTCCTGATGTTGTGCATGCCTGGAGCATGCCGGTGACAGCATGACCCGGGCTGGCGCCAGGGCTTGCGGGCCGTGCGCCATGGCAGCGAACCCGCTTCCGTGTCACCATGGCCCGCGTCGTCGGCGCGAGGAGAACCTCATGCTGTTTCGCCAGCTCTTCGAACCTCTGTCGTGCACCTGCACCTACCTCATCGGGTGCGAACACACGGGCCAGGCGCTGCTCGTCGACCCGGTCGTCAACGTGATGGACCGCGACCTTGCGCTGTTGGCCGAACTGGGGCTCAAGCTCGCCTACACCGTGGACACGCATATCCATGCCGATCATGTGAGCGCGGCGCGCCATCTTCGCGAGCGCACGGGCAGCCGCATTGCAGGCCCGGCCTGCGACCGCCTGCAGTGCACCGATGTGCCGCTGGACGACATGGTGCCGTTTCGCATGGGCAGCGTGGAGCTCATGCCGATGCACACGCCGGGCCACACCGACGGCCACTACGCCTACTTGTGCGGCGATCGGGTGTTCACCGGCGACGCCCTGCTCATCGACGGCTGCGGGCGCACCGACTTCCAGAACGGCGACGCGAGAATGCTCTACCGCAGCGTGCGCGAGCGGCTGTTCACGCTGCCCGGCGACACACTCGTCTATCCGGCACACGATTACCAGCAGCGGCGCGTGAGCAGCATCGCGCAGGAGATGCTGCGTAATCCGCGCCTCGGCGGCGAGCGCACGCTGGAGGAGTTCGTGGACTTGATGGGCAAGCTGAACCTGCCCTATCCGAAGTTCATCGATTACGCCGTGCCAGGGAACCGCGAATGTGGCGTGTGCCCTACCGATCTGCCGGACCAGCTCAAGGCCTATTGCCAGCGCATGACCGAAAGCCCGCAGGGCTGAAAGCTTGGCGAAGTGCAACGCACCCGCGGCGAAAGGCCTTCGGGGTGGTGGGTGTGGCGTATGGCGGGCCTACCCGCCACACGCCGTTCGCAGTGAATCGCTCCATCTGCGGGCTTTTCGGGGGCCACGCGCTGGCGCTTCGGGGTGGCTCAGCGCCTAAGCCCCTCGCAGGCATCGCGGCGGGGTTGCGCCGGCATCGTGAGCCCTTTCTCCTGGGCGCGCTGGCTCATCTGCCGCTGCTGCTGCTCCATGTAGGACTTGCATTCGTCGTAGCTCATCATGCTGCGCATGCGTGCCTGGTGTGCCTCCCGCTCCTGCTGCGACATCATGGACCAGCCCGGCGTGTAGTCGTCGCCCCAGCGGGCACTGCCGCCCGTGTCGCCGGTGCCCATCCCTGGGCTGGCACCAGGTCCCATGCCGGTGCCGGAGCCCGTGCCCGCCCCGGTGCCAGTGCCTGTCCCAGTGCCTGTTCCAGCACCCGTGCCTGCCCCAGTACCCGGTCCTGTCCCCATACCCGCACCCGGTCCGGCGCCGGCGCCTGTGTTCGCTCCCGCCCCGGTGCCTGCCCCCGTGCCCTGTCCTGTGCCTGCACCCCCACCCGTGCCCGCTCCCGCCCCGGCGGTCACAGTGCCTGCCGCCAGAGCCAATGCGGCAGCGGCTGCCCATGCATGGATCGATCTCATCGTCTACTCCTCGATGAAAGTTGCGGAAGCGGTCCCAGCGTCGAAGTGCGGCTGCCCCCGCTCCGTATGGGCGGCCGCATCACGAGCGGCTCCATGGGGGAGCCGCCGATGCCCACAGCTCGCACGCGTGCTTCACGTGCACGTGTCCGCCGCCGCGGCACTCTCCTGGCAGATCGACTCCCTGTCGTGCGCGATGCGGGCCTTGCCCTTTGGAAACCCCTGTGTGGCCCGGGCGCCGCCGCAATGGCGTGCGGCGTTCCAGGCCCCTCGTCAGCGCCGTTCAGCAGGGCAAACCGCGTTCCATCTTTCCGGAGGGGCTGATGCTGTGATCGATCTCATCGGACTCCATGTCCCGGCACAGCTCGCGGTTCAGCTGGTTGAGCGGTTGCAGGATCTCGCCGATGACGTCCTCGTGCGATACCTGGAACAGCGGCTCGGCCTCGGGGCGGGGCGCATCCGATGCCACCGCCCGGCGCGTACGCCACCCGAGTGCGTAGCCGCCAGCCAGCCCCCCGGCCAATATGCTGGCCAGCAGTCCGACGGCGACCGTGCCGCGCGGCACGTGCCACGACTCGCCGCCCGCGGCCAGGCCCATGCCGAACGATGCAATGCAGCCGAGCATGGTGCAGGCCAGGTACCTGGAGGGCACAGTGTCCGGCGACACGGCCGGGTCCTTGGCGGTCCGGACGCCCACCGTGCGTGGTGCGGTTGCCGGCCCGCCCAGCACGGCAGAGGTGGCGTCGATCGGGGCAGTGGGGTGTGGTTCCATGGTGCTTCCTTCGCCGACTCGGCCAACGATAACCACTCCGCCGGTCACCAGGTTTGCGGCGGGTCGCGTTTGTTCGCTGGATGGTTGCCGCAACGGTCGGGCGGCGCCTGTGTTGACAGGGTTTGGGACCGGCAATTGCTGCACAGGCTTCGCTTCCGCAGGAGCTGCCCATGAGCATCGAGACCGATCGCGTCCGCCGCCACACCGCCGCGGCCATCCTGCGCCGCATCGACGACACCACCATGGCGCACCTGCTCGAGTGTGCGAAAGGCGGCACCGACAGCATGGCCGCGCGTCTGCGCGGCCTCGACCGCGAGTGGGACGTGGACCGCGCGATGGAGGCCGAGACCGCGTTCACCGGGCTGGCGGGGCTGGCGCTGGGGGTGCTGGTGAGACCGGCTTTCCTGGCCTTGCCCGCGTTCGCCGCCACGATGCTGTTTCTCCATGCGACCACGGGCCGCCATCCGCTCACGCCGGTGTGGCGGCGGCTCGGCCTGCGCACCGCACGGGAGATCGCGCGCGAGCGGCATGCGGTAAAGGCGCTGCGTGGGGACTTCGAGGGGATGGAACCGCGTGAGCAGGAGGCCAAGGGTATGCGCGCCTTCGGCCTGCATGCCGCCGCGGCAGACACGCTGCAGCCGTCGTCCCCGGGCGCCGGCAGCAGCGGCAGCACCGGCGAGCCTGTGTTCCCCCGCTGAGGAGGCTGCCATGGCCATCGCCTCACGTCTGCCGCCGACCGCCACGCGCGTGGAGCGCCACACCCCCATGCGCATCAATGAAGCCATCCGTGCCCGATCCGATGCCGAAGTCGCGCGGCTGGAAGAGGCCGGCGAGGAGGAGATCAGCCGCCGGCTGGACGAGCTCGACCGGGAATGGGACATCGAACGGGCCTTGCAGCTCAACGCCTCGATCGTGGCCCTGCTGGGCCTGCTGGCGGGCCTGCGCTGGGATCGACGCTTCCTGTGGGTGCCATTGGTGGTGTTCGCCTTCTTCGCGCAGCACGCCCTGCAGGGCTGGTGTCCGCCCATCCCCGCGATGCGACGCCTCGGCGTGCGCACGGCCCGGGAGATCGCGAGGGAGCGCCACGCCATCAAGGCCTTGCGCGGGGACTTCGATCATGTGCCGCCGGAAGGGTCGGCCGAACCGGGCCGGCGGGTGCGCGCAGCACTGCACGCGGTGGATCGCTGAGGAGGTGCAGAAGCCCGGCAGACGGGTTCGAGCGACTGCCGGGCGGGTGCCTTGCGTGTCAGCGCCAGGATGCGGGGTGGAACACGTCGGCCCAGTCGAACTTCACCTGGTCCAGCCCCGGTCCTCCGTGGTTGTGGTCGTGGCCCTTGCCGCCATCCAGGTAGTCGTTGCCGCGCCCGCCGTTCAGCGTGTCGTTGCCACTTCCACCCAGCAGCACGTCGTTGCCGCGGCCTCCGTCGATGCGGTCGTTGCCCGCGCCGCCGGACAGTCGGTCGTTGCCGCTGCCGCCGTTGATGCAGTCGTTGCCGCCGCGCCCGGCGATGATGTCGTTGCCGCTGCCGCCGTTCAGCCGGTCGTTGCCGCCGCCGCCGATCATCACGTCGTTGCCGCTGCCGCCGTTGGCGGTGATGTCGGCCTTGACGTTGCTGTCGACGACCAGAGTGTCATTGCCGGCGCCGAGCTGGAAGTTGGTGTTCTCCAGCTGCTGCTTGGTCATGTACTGCGTGTTGCCGTTGACGTTGACCTCGTACAGCCCCAGCGAGCCGAGCAGTCCGTCGGCTTTGGAGATGTGGACGTTGTCGTCGCCGGCGGTGCCGTACACGGTGTTGCCGAGTGCCGCGGGCGAACTGCCGCAGCCGCATGAGTTGACGTTGGACATGTGAGCTCCTTCAGGTTACAGGGGTGGCGCGGCACGAACTGATGTCGCGTCGCTGCCCTGCATTGAAGGCTCGTGCGCGCTTTGTCGAAAGACAGGGCGTTCGGCAGTGGGAACGGCCTCATTGGGAGTATTGCGGATGGGACGGGCCCTACGTGTCCTGCATGGCAGCGGACATCGTGCAGGTCCAGGTGCAGGTCGACTGAGCGCAAGCGCCACCCCTCGGCATGCGGGAGCGCTGCAAGGCTTGCCGCCACAGCACGCATCGTGCCCGACGCACATGTCGCGCATGGCCGCCTGGAGGCTCGCGGTGAACCACGTGGGCGCGACGGAATCCATGCGATCGAGTGCACCGGGCGGTCCGCACGCGGCTTGCTCCGCTACCCCTGCGGCCCCAGGCCCCGCCCCACCGGCCGGCGCCATTCCTGGAGGGTTGCCCTTGGATCACCTCTGTTCACCGAATTTGCGGCCACGTGCTCCGGACCGGGGACGGCGCACGGGGCCTGGCTGGGAGGCCTCATGCTTCACCACTCCCAATTGCTCATCGGTACGCAGCGCCTCGAAGGAGACCTGTGCCATGTCGAGCCCGGTAGCGGGCTCGTCGTGTTCGCTCATGGCAGCGGCAGCAGTCGCAACAGCCGCCGCAATCTGCAGGTGGCCCAGACGCTGCAGCATCGCGGCTTGAGCACGCTCCTGTTCGACCTGCTCACGCCGACGGAGGCCGACGACCGCGCGAACATCTTCGACATTGGGCTCCTCGCGCGGCGTGTGCTGGAGGCCGTGGATGCGCTGCCTGCCGAGGCACGGCGCCTGTCGCTCGGCCTGTTCGGCGCAAGCACCGGCGCTGCGGCCGCCTTGGTGGCCGCGGCCGAGCGGCCACAGGACGTGCATGCCGTCGTCTCGCGCGGTGGCCGGCCTGACCTCGCCGCGGAGGCGCTGGCCCGGGTGCGCTCGCCCACGCTGTTCATCGTGGGCGGTGCGGACCCTGATGTCCTGCACCTCAATCGCGAGGCCTACAAGCGGCTCACGTGCGAAAAGCGTATTGATGTGGTGCCGCGCGCGACGCATCTGTTCCAGGAGGCCGGTACCCTGGAAACGGTTGCCGAGCTGGCCCGCGATTGGTTCCTCGCTCACCTGCGGCCGGCCGCTTGAGATCGCTCTGCGTCAAGAGTGCCGAGGCAGCCATGGAGGGCGCAGCTCGTGTTCGCGCAGCTCGCGTCCTGAACTGCCCGCTCCACTGCGGGCTCACGCCGCTGCGGGTTCGACTACGCGCGGCGCAAGGGAGAAAAACGATGAAGCAACCCATACAGATCATCTTTCGTGGCCTGCCGGCGTCTCCGGCGCTGGATGCGGCCGCACGCCTGAGGGCAGGCAAGCTCGACCGCTTGTGCAAGGACCTGGTCTCGTGCCGGGTGACCATCGAGCTGCTGCGCGGGCAGTCACGGTTGCCGCGCCAGTACGCCGTGGCCATCGACCTCGGGTTCCCGAACCGCGGGCTGTCGGTCAACCGCGTGCGCAACGAAGATGCCTACGTGGCGTTGCGCGAGGCTTTCGACGACATCCGTCGCATGCTCGACGAGCTCGAGCAGGACGGCAAGTGCGGCGGTGCGCCGCCGCCCGATGACCCCGAAGGCGAACTCGCGCCCGGATGACGAAGCGCGCGCCGGCACGATGCAGTTCAAGGACTACTACGAGATCCTCGGCGTGGCGCGCGACGCCGGCGCCGAGGACATCAAGCGGGCCTACCGCAAGCTGGCGCGCAAGTACCACCCGGACGTGAGCAAGCTGTCCGATGCCGAGGCGCGCTTCAAGGACGTGGGCGAAGCCTATGAAGTTCTGAAGGACCCCGAAAAGCGCGCCGCCTACGACGCGCTCGGCGAACGCTGGCGCGAGGCCGGCGCGCCGCGCGGCGAGGAATTCCAGCCGCCTCCCGGCTGGGACGCGGGCTTCGAGTTCGGTGGCGAGGCGGCCGACTTCGGCGAGTTCTTCGAGGGGCTGTTCGGCCGGCGCTCGCAACGTGCCCACCGCGCCGCGGGCATGTCCAGCTCCCAGGGCGAGGACCATCACGCCAAGGTACTGGTCGACCTGGAAGATGCCTACCGCGGCGCCACGCGCACCATCAGTCTGCGCATGCCCGTGGTAGACGCCCGCGGCCGCATGACCTATGCCGAGCGTCGCCTGGACGTGACCATTCCCAAGGGCGTGCGCGAGGGACAGCACCTGCGCCTGAGCGGCCAGGGCTCGCCGGGGTTCGGCGGCGGGCCTCCGGGCGACCTGTACCTGGAGATCGCGTTCCGGCCGCACGCGCTGTATCGGGTCAGCGGCCGCGACGTGAGCCTCGAGCTTCCCGTGGCCCCCTGGGAAGCGGCGCTCGGCGCGCAGGTCACCGTGCCAACGCCCGATGGCGCGGTGCAGCTCACGGTTCCGCCCGGCTCATCGTCCGGCAAGCGGCTGCGGCTCAAGGGCAAGGGCATCCCGGGCAACCCGCCGGGCGACCTGTACGTGGTGCTGACCATCGCGTTGCCGCCTGCGGACACGGAGCAGGCGCGCGAGTTGTACCGGCGCATGGCCGAGACGATGCGCTTCGACCCGCGCCGTTCGATGCCCCAGTGAAGTGGAGGAATCGGCTGTGCGTTGCGAGATCGTCGAGGAGGAAATCCGGCTCACGCTCGTGGAGCTGTGCCGCGCCTGCGATGCAAGCTCGGAGGCCGTGGTCGAACTGGTGTCGCAGGGTGTGCTGGAGCCGGCCGGCAGCGGCCCACAGGACTGGCTCTTCGCGGGCAAGAACCTCTCGCGCGCGCGGCGCGCGCTGCGCCTCATCCGCGAACTGGGTCTCAATCCGGCGGGCGCCGCCGTGGCGCTGGAGCTCATCGAGCAGATCGAGTGGCTGCAGGCGCGGCTCGATGCGCCTGGCCGCTGACCGGCTCACGTGCTCTTCCAGCGGCGCAACGGCAAGGCGTTCGTCACCACGCTCACGCTGCTCATCGCCATCGCGGCACCCGCAATCACCGGGCTCAGCAGGCCGAAGGCCGCCAGCGGAATGCCGATGAGGTTGTAGACGAACGCCCAGAACAGGTTCTGCCGGATCTTCGCGTGCGTGCGTCGCGAGATGTCGATCGCGTCGGCCACCAGCGCCGGGTCGCCGCGCATGAGCGTGATCCCGGCGGCGTGCATTGCCACGTCCGTGCCTGTGGACATGGCGATCCCAACATCGGCCGCGGCCAGCGCTGGGGCATCGTTGATGCCGTCGCCCACCATCGCCACGCGCTGGCCGCCCGCGCGCAGCTGCGCCACCAGGGTGGCCTTGTCCTCGGGCAGCACCTCGGCCCGCACTTGCGACAGGCCCAGCTGCCGCCCCACCGCCTCGGCGCTGCCGCGGTTGTCGCCGGTCAAGAGCACTGTCGTCATCCCCATCGCATGCAGGCGATGGATGGCCCCGGCGGCAGACACCTTCACCGCATCGCCGAAGGCCAGCAGACCCAGCAGCCGCCCCTCGCCGGTCACGTCGGCCACCCACGACACGCTGCGGCCCTCGGCCTGCAGGGCGTCGGCCCGCGCTTGCATGGCCGACACGTCCACGTCCAGTTCCTCCATGTAGCGGGAGCTGCCCAGCCGCAGCTCGCGCCCCCCGACGTGCGCCGACATGCCGCGGCCCGGTACCGCGCGCTGCTGCGCGGCGGCCGGCGTTGCAATCTGCTCCCGCCGCGCCGCTTCCATCACTGCCCGGGCCAGCGGATGCTCGCTGCCCGACTGAATGGCCGCGGCGCATGCGAGCAGCCCGCCATGCGCGCCCGTGACTGACTCGGCTGCCACCAGCGCGGGCTTGCCCTCGGTGAGCGTGCCGGTCTTGTCGAACGCCACCACCTGCACGCCGTGAGCCAGCTCCAGCGCCTGCGCATCCTTGATGAGGATGCCGCGGCGCGCCGCCACGCCCGTGCCGGCCATGATGGCCGTCGGTGTCGCCAGGCCCAGCGCGCAAGGGCACGCGATCACCAGCACCGCCACCGCGTTGAGCAGCGCACCCTGCCACTGGCCCGTGGCCAGGCCCCAGCCCAGCAGCGTGACCGCCGCGATGGCGAGGATGGCCGGCACGAACGCCGCGCTCACACGGTCGACCACGCGCTGGATCGGTGCCTTCCTGGCCTGCGCCGATTCCACCAGGCGCACGATGCGCGCCAGGGTGGACTCGGCCCCGACCGCGGTGGTGAGCAGCACCAGCAGGCCCTCGGCGTTGAGCGAGCCTCCCGTGACCTTGTCGCCTTCCTGCCTGGCCACCGGCAGGCTTTCGCCGGTGATCACGGATTCGTCCACCTGGCTCGCGCCTTCGAGCACCAGCCCGTCCACCGGGATGCGCTCGCCGGGGCGCACGACCACCACGTCGCCCGTGTGCACCTGCCCCGCGGGGATCTGCACTTCGCGGCCGTCGCGACGCACACGGGCGGTCTCCGGCCGCAATGCATTGAGCGCGCGGATCGCCTCGGTCGTCTGCTGCCTGGCGCGGGCCTCCAGCCACTTGCCCAGCAGCACCAGCGTGATGACCACCGCCGAGGCCTCGAAGTACAGGACGGCGCGCGCGCCGTGCGCCAGCAGTTGCTGCACGCTCAGTCCCCAGGCTGCGCTCGTGCCCAGGGCCACGAGCAGGTCCATGTTGCCGGTGCCCGCGGCCAGGGCTTTCCAGCCCGCACGATAGAACCGCGCGCCCAGCCAGAACTGCACCGGCGTGGCCAGTGCCAGCTGCACCCAGCCGTCGAGCATCCCATGGCGGCCCAGCAGCAGCCCGACCATGGGCAGCGCCAGCGGAGCCGACAGCAGGGCGGCGAGCACCACGTGCAGACCTGCGTCCAGCTGCCCGGGTCTTGCCGAGGGCGCGAGCGGCTCGGCTGCGACCGTCGCCTCGTAGCCCGCTTTCTGCACGGCGGCCACGAGGTCCTGCGCCGTCGTGCCGGCCGCGCGCACCGTGGCCGACTCGGTCGCCAGGTTCACGTCGGCCGACACCACGCCGGGCACCTTCATGAGCGCCTTCTCCACGCGTGCCACGCACGAGGCACAGGTCATGCCGTGGACAGGAAAGGACCACTCGCGCGTGGGGGTGGTGGGCGGCAGGACGGCGCTGTTCATCTCGACAGTCGGGGCAGGGGTAGGCGGGAACGGCAGGCTTGAAAGCTTGAAATTTTCTGGCGTGGCGCAGGGTCGGAGACTGCCCACGGGGCTTGACCTTACCGCGCGGGCAAGGTTCACACTGGCCATTCCTGCCAGGAGGTCCTCCATGCTCGAATTCGAGATCCAGTCCATGACCTGCGGCCATTGCGTGAGTGCCGTCACGCAGGCGTTGCGCGAGCTCGATCCGCAGGCTCGGGTCGACGTGGACCTGCTTAGTCACAAGGTACGAGTGCAAACCGAACAGCCGCGCGACAAGGTCATGGCCGCGTTGACCGAGGCGGGTTACCCGCCAAGGTGAGGCTTCGGCGCCGGTCCAGCAGCCCCTTGAAAGCCGGCCACTGCGTCAGCACATCGGATCCAAGGAGTACATGCACTTGGGCGCGACCGACGGTTTTCTCCTGGACGCCTACTCGCAGACCGTGAGCGAGGTGGCCGAGCGTGTCGGCCCCGCCGTGGCGGCTGTGCGCCTGCGTCCCGCCGAGGGCGACGGGGAACCGCTGGGCGGCGGCTCCGGGTTCCTCTTCACCCCCGACGGCTACCTGCTCACCAACTCCCATGTGGTGCGCGCGGGTCGTTCGCCCTCGGCGGGTCGGCCGCCGCTGCACTACGAGGTGTCTCTGGCCGACGGCCGCGAGTTCCACGCGCGGTGGGTGGGCGACGACCCGGACACCGACCTGGCGGTGCTGAGCATCGATGGACTGTCCACGGGTGCGCTCGCGCATGCCGAGCTCGGCCGCTCGGCCACGCTCAAGCGCGGGCAGATTGCCATCGCCATCGGCAACCCGCTCGGCTTCGAGCACACCGTCACCGCCGGCATCGTGAGCGCACTCGGGCGCAGCATGCGTGTCAGTACCGGCCGTCTCATCCCCGATGTAATCCAGACCGACGCCGCGCTCAATCCTGGCAACTCCGGCGGCCCATTGCTCGATTCCCGCGGCGAGGTGATCGGCGTCAACACCGCCATCCTCCGCGGTGCGCAGGCCCTCTGTTTCGCGGTGGCGGTGGATACCGCCGCCTGGGTCATTCCCCAGCTCATGCGCCATGGCCGCGTGCGCCGCGCCTACCTCGGCGTCGCGGGCGCCACGGTGCCGGTGCACCGCCGCGTGGTGCTGGCCTACGGCCTGGAGCAGGCGACGGGGGTGCGCGTGGCTTCCGTGGAGCCCTACAGCCCGGCCGCCCTGGCCGGCGTGAAGCCGGATGACCTCATCGTCGGATTCGATGGTGTCCCCATCGAATCCGTGGATCGGCTCCATCAGACGCTGGACGGCACCCGCGTGCAACGAAGCTGCGTCATCAAGCTCCTGCGCGGCACTGCCACGCCGTTGCCCATGTACCTGGAGGTGACGCCGGTCGAGGTGCGTGCGGGGTAGGGCCTTTCAGCAGGTTCACAAGGAAGCGCCGGGCCGCCCCAAGTTTCCTTGTCCCCCGCGGGGGGGCGGGCTGGGCGCAGCCCGGCCCTGGGGGCGCCCTCTCAGCGCGCAGATTGCTCGGGCTTGCGCCGCGGCCGCCACAACAGCCATGCCAGGCCGAAGCCCAGGAGGCCTGCAGCCGCCCCCAGCACGACCAGCCCCAGCGCCAGCGGCGCACCGGCTGCCTGCACGGCGTACCACAGGCTTTCCATGAAGCTTCCCCGCTGAGCCATTGCCGCGGCTTCCTCTTCGATGCGTCGGGCGGCGGCCTCGTCCATGCCGCCCAGCAGCCGGCTGCCGATGCGGTATGCCAGCCAGTAGATGGGCGCGAAGGTGAGTGGGTTGGTCACCAGCGTGAACGCCGCCGCGATAGCCACGTGGGCGCGCAGCATGATGGCCGCGACCACGGCGAACACGAGCTGCGCCACCGGCAGCGCCAGCCCGAAGAACAAGCCGATCGCCACTGCCCGCGCCACGCTGTGCCGGTCGGCGTGCCAGAGGTGGTCGTTGTCCAGATGGCGCGCGATCGGCCGGAGCCAGCGAGACCGCAGCATCTGTTCGCGGGTGGGTATCCAGCGCTTCATGGCCTTGCACTTGCCGTGACTTGCAGGGTGCCCTGAGCACGATGGCCATGCAAGCTGCGTTGTCTACCGTGCGCCTGGCGCGCGCGAGCGGGCGGCGCCGACAATGCAGGCTTGGTCGGTTGGGACATCGATGTGATGAGCAAGGCATTCACCCGCGAAAACGACAGCGCCGACGGAGACGGCGATGAGGTCGAACTGCCCGCCCTGCCTCAAGGCAGCAAGAACTACGTAACTCCTGAGGGTTACGCGCGCCTGCGCGAGGAGCTCATGACTTTGCTGGACGAAGAACGTCCCAAGGTCGTCGAGGTGGTGTCCTGGGCGGCAGCCAACGGCGATCGTTCCGAGAACGGCGACTATCTGTACGGCAAGAAGCGACTGCGCGAGATCGACCGGCGCATTCGCTTCCTCACCAAGCGGCTCGACATCGCCGAGGTGGTGGACCCCTCGGTTCACCATGGGCGCGATCAGGTGTTTTTCGGTGCGACGGTGACCTACTCGAACGAGGAGGGAGAGGAGCGCACCATCACCATCAAGGGCATCGATGAAGCCGACAGCAGCAAGGGCGAGGTGAGCTGGATCGCTCCCATCTCACGTGCGCTGCTCAAGGCGAAAGTCGGTGACGAGGTGTCGCTCGTCACGCCCGCCGGCGTGGCGCGCATCGAGGTGGTCGATGTGAAATACCCGGCTGCGCAACCAAGCCGGCCCTAAGGCTTCACCCGGGTCACGCGAAGCACGCGCTGCGAGCGTTTCACCGTCCGCATCACTTCCGCCAAGTGCAGCCGGTCGCGCACGCTCACCAAGAGGCGCAGCTCGGCGGTCTGGCCCGCGGGTTCGTCGCCCATGTCGATGTGGGTGATGTCGGCTTCGGCCGAGGCCACGGCGCCCGCCACCTCGGCGAGCACGCCCTTGCCGTTCTTCACCAGCACCGTGATCGCCGTTTCGAAAGGTCGCGCCGGCTGTTCCGCCCAGTCGACCTTCATCCAGCGTTCGCTGTCTCGCTCGTACAGCCGCTTGCCGATGCTGCATTCGCCCGTGTGCACCACCAGCCCCTCGCCACGGCCCAGGTAGCCCACGATCGCGTCGAAAGGGATCGGGCGGCAGCAGGGGGCCATCTGCACCGAGGCGCCCTCGGTGCCGTCAATGGTCACCAGGCCTTGTGCCGGCTCGCCGTCGTCATGCGCATAGCGGCCCAGGCTGAGCGTGACGGCATCGGGCCGCGTACCGCGCTCAGCCAACAGCCGGGCCAGCCGCTTGGCGACGATCGTCGCGATCTTGCGGCCCAACCCGATGTCGGTCAGCAATTCTTCGCGGCTGCGGTTGCCGCTCCAGCGCGTGAGCTGCTGCCACACGCCGGATTCGGGCGTGTCGTCGCCCGGCATGGTCAGGCCCTCGGCGCGCAGCGCCTGCGCCAGCATCTTGGAACCCAATTCCTGGGACTCCTCCTGCTCCATGGTCTTGAGGTAGTGGCGGATCTTCGAGCGCGCACGGCCCGTGCGCACGAAGTTGAGCCATGCGGGGTTGGGCTTGGCCCCCGGGGCGCTGATGATCTCGACCACGTCGCCGCTGCGCAGCTCGGTGCGCAGCGCCACTGGCTCGCCATTGATCTTGGCTGCCACGCAGTGATCGCCCACGTCGGAGTGGATCGCGTAGGCGAAATCGACCGGCGTGGCGCCGCGGGGCAGCGCCAGGATCTTGGACTTGGGCGTGAACACGTAGACCGCATCGGGGAAGAGGTCGATCTTGACGTGCTCCAGGAACTCGTTCGCGTCGCGCGTTTCGTCCTGGATGTCGATCAGCGACTGCAGCCACATCGCGCCCAGCCGCTGCGCTTCCTGCACCTGCACCGCTCCGCTGCCCTTGCTCTTGTACATCCAGTGGGCCGCGATGCCCTTTTCCGCGACCGCATGCATGTGCTCGGTGCGGATCTGGAACTCCACGGCCGTACCCAGCGGGCTCACCAGCGTAGTGTGCAGCGACTGGTAGCCGTTGGCCTTCGGGATCGCGATGTAATCCTTGAAGCGGCCCGGCATTGGCTTGTAGAGCTGGTGCAGCACGCCCAGCGCCAGGTAGCACTCGGGCAGCGATTGCACGACGATGCGAAAACCGAAGATGTCGTTGACCTGCGCGAAGCTCAGGTGCTTCTCGCGCATCTTCCGGTAAATGGAGAACAGCGTCTTTTCGCGGCCGAAGACCTGCGTGTCGAGCTTGGCCGCTTTCGACGCCTTCTCCACGTCGCGCTGGATGCGTTCGACGATGTCGCGCCGGTAGCCGCGCGCCTTCTGCACGGCCTTGGACAGGGCCGCATGGCGCCATGGCTGCACATGCTGGAACGACAGCTCCTGCAGCTCCCGGTACATCTGGTTCAGGCCCAGCCGGTGGGCGATGGGTGCGTAGATGTCAAGCGTTTCGCGCGCGATGCGGGTGCGCTTGGTGGCCGCCATGGCCTCCATGGTGCGCATGTTGTGCAGCCGGTCGGCCAGCTTGATGAGGATGACGCGCACGTCGCGCGCCATGGCCAGCAGCATCTTGCGGAACGACTCGGCTTGCGACTCCTCCCGTGTGGAGAACTGGAGCTTGTCCAGCTTGGTGAGCCCATCGACCAAGTCCGCGGTTGCCACGCCGAATCGCTCGATGAGCTCCGATTTGGTGACGCCGCAGTCCTCCATGGCGTCGTGCATGAGGGCGGCCATGATGGCCTGCGCGTCGAGCTTCCACTCGGCGCACATGCCCGCCACCGCGATCGGGTGGGTGATGTAGGGCTCGCCGCTGCACCGGAATTGCCCGAGGTGCGCCTCGTCGGCGTAGCGATACGCCTCGCGCACCCGCTTGATGTCTGCGGCGTCGAGGTAATCGAGCTTGTGGGTGAGCGCCGCGAAGGAGGCCGCCGCGGCATTCGCGGTCGGCTTGGCGGCCGCCTTGGCAGTGCCGCGGCGGGAGCCCGTGGCCTGGGGCTCTTCAACGGCGGTGCCTGACGATCGGGAGGGCATCCCTAGAATTTATCGTGGATCGTGCCGCGACGCAGCACGTTTGGCTCGGGAGCCCAGACAAGACGAACGGCCCGCTAGGGGCCGTTCCTGCTCAGGAAAGCGGGAGGAAGCTCGCCGCGACGGTCAGATCGGTACCTTGCGCAGCATTTCTAGGCCGACCTCGCCACCGGCGATTTCTCGTAGCGCTGTGACACCGGGCTTGTTCTTCGCTTCGATCTTCGGTGCGTGCCCTTGGCTCAGCATGCGGGCGCGGTAGGTGGCGGCCAGCACGAGCTGGAAGCGATTGGGGATCCTGTGCAGGCAGTCTTCGACGGTGATACGGGCCATGATCGACGTCCAAACGATTTGAAGTGGCTTCAGTCCAAGCCGAGCGCCATGAAGACCGAAGGCTTGCTGCGCCGCTGAGAGGCGTACTTGAGGCGCTGGCTGTGAACGACGGTCTTGAGGTCGAAAACCGCCGTTTCGAAAAGGGCGTTGATGATAACAAAGTCGAAATGCCGGGCCTGCGCCACCTCGTGGCGCGCGTTCTCCAGGCGCTGCGCGATCACCTCCGGCTTGTCTTCACCGCGGCGGTTCAGGCGCACCCTCAGTTCCTCATAGCTGGGCGGCAGGATGAAGATGAGCACCGCGTTAGGGAACAGCTTCTTGATCTGCAGGGCCCCTTGCCAGTCGATCTCGAGCACCACGTCGTGCCCGCCGGCTACCAGTGCTTCCACGCCGGCCTTGGAGGTGCCGTACAGATTGTCGTGAACTTCTGCCCATTCGAAGAACTCTTCGTTCTGCGCCATGCGGCGGAAGGTTGCCTCGTCGACGAAGTAGTATTCGCGGCCGTCCTGCTCCTGCCCGCGGGGCTTGCGGGTGGTATGTGAAACCGACACGACCAGATGCGAATCGATCTCGAGGAGCGATTTGACGAGGCTCGATTTACCGGCCCCGCTAGGAGCGGCCACCACAAAGAGATTGCCTGGGTATTCCATGAGGTCCGACTTACTCGAGGTTCTGCACCTGCTCGCGCAACTGCTCGATAGCGACCTTCATTTCGACTGATACGTTGGTCAACTCAAGGGTGGAGGACTTGGAACCTAAGGTATTTGCTTCGCGCAGTAACTCTTGAATCAGAAAGTCAAGGCGCTTGCCGACCTCGCCGCCCTTGGTGAGCAACCTCTCGATCTCGTCGAGATGGGCGCGCAGCCGGGCCAACTCCTCGGCGACGTCGATGCGGATTGCGTAGGCGGCGGCCTCGTTGAGGGCACGTTCCTGCAGTGCCTCTCGCGCGATGCTTTGAGCGGCGCCCGTGGCTTCGAGGGCTTCCTGCCAGCGTTCGAGGAACTTCTGCTGCTGCCGCTGAACGACCGCCGGCACCAGCGGTTCGGCCTCGACGGCGAGCGCGCGTAACCGCTTCACGCGCTCCATCAGGATGCCGGTCAGGCGTTCGCCCTCGCGGGCTCGGGCATCGATCAGGCCTGCCACGGCGCGGCGCGCGGCATCCATGGTGGCTTCGTCCAGGCGCTCCGCAAGCACCCCGTTGCGGCACCACTGCATCACTTCGTGCACCGACAGCGGCTGCGCCTTCGGCAGCCACCCTTGCACGGTGCTTTCCAGCCGCGCCAGCCGGTTGAGCTGTTCGGGTTGCGGTTGAGGCCAGTCGGTTTCCGAGTCGGCCCGGGTGCCGATGCGCAACTCGACCTTGCCGCGGCGCAGTGCGCCGGCAAGCAGCTCGCGCAGTGCGGGCTCCAGTGGGCGCAGCTCGTCCGGCATGCGGAAGGCGAGGTCCAGGAAACGGCTGTTCACCGAGCGCAATTCCACCGTCACGGCGGGGGCCGTTGAGCCTGCCGGGCGCTGGGTAAGGGCTTCGGCAATAGTGCCGGTTTCATTGGTGGGGCCGGCGCCGCTGGTGGCGCAGGCATAACCGGTCATGCTGTAGACTGGCATGCAGCTTTTCGCCGAAGAAAACCCGATTATGTCAAAGCCGAAACCCGCTCCGTTGCCCTCCGGCACGGTGGTGGGCGGGTACCAGATCATCAAGAAGCTGGCCGCTGGCGGGTTTGGTGTCGTGTATCTCGCGGAGGATTCCGACCGGCACCTCGTGGCGCTCAAGGAATACCTGCCGTCGTCGCTGGCGGAGCGTTCGCCAGGCGAGCTTACTCCGCGCGTCAAGCCCGAAAAGCAGCCGCTGTACCGGCTGGGCCTGAAGAGCTTCTTCGAGGAAGGCCGCTCGCTGGCGCAGATCTCGCACCCCAGCGTGGTTTCGGTGCTCAACTTCTTCCGCGAAAACGAAACCGTCTACATGGTGATGAACTACCTGCAGGGCGACACCCTGCAGGACTTCATCGTCACCGCGCGCGACCTCAAGCGCGACAAGGTGTTCCGCGAGTCCACCATCCGGTCCCTCTTCGACGAGATCCTGCGGGGACTGCGCATCGTGCACCAGCACAAGATGCTGCACCTGGACATCAAGCCCGCGAACATCTTCATTACCAACGACAACAAGGCGGTGATGCTGGACTTCGGCGCGGCGCGCGAAGTACTGTCCAAGGAAGGCAACTTCATCCGGCCGATGTATACGCCCGGCTTTGCGGCGCCCGAGATGTACCGCCGCGACGGCACCCTCGGGCCCTGGACCGATATCTATGCCATCGGCGCATGCATCTACGCCTGCATGCAGGGCTATCCTCCCAACGATGCGCCGCAGCGCATCGAGAAGGATCGGCTGGCGCTGTCGCTCTCGCGGCTGCGCAACGTCTATTCCGACAACCTCATCGAAGTCACCGAATGGTGCATGTCGCTGGATCCGCTGTCGCGGCCGCAAAGCGTGTTCGCTCTCCAGAAGGAGTTGGCGCGCGAAACCGAGCGTCGCTACACCAAGCTCAGCTTCAGTGAACGCCTGAAGCTGCAGCTCGAGAATCTGACCAGCGCCAAGGCATGAGATTTTCCGTCTACCAGGTCAGTCGCAAAGGCGGTCGCGAGAAGAACGAAGACCGCATGGGCTACTGCTACACCCGCGACTCGGGTCTGTTCGCCCTGGCCGACGGGATGGGCGGTCATCCGGAGGGCGAGGTCGCTTCGCAGCTGGCGCTGCAAACGCTCGCCGCGCTGTTCCAGCGCGACTCCAAGCCCATGCTGCCCGATCCGCTGCGCTTCCTGCACGAGGCGATCCTCGCGGGGCACCAGCAGCTGCTGCGCTATGCCACGCAGAAGTCTTTGATCGACACTCCGCGCACGACGGTCGTGGCCTGCGTGCTGCAGGGGCACGCGGCCTACTGGGCCCATTGCGGTGACTCCCGGCTGTACATGGTGCGTGGCGACAAGCTGATCGCCCGCACGCGGGACCACTCGTACTCCGAGCTGCAGGAGACGCTGTCGCAGGTCGTGCCCATGGGCGAGCGCTTCAACCGCAACGTCCTGTTCACCTGCTTGGGCAGCCCGGGCAAGCCGGTGGTCGATACGGTGGGTCCGCTGCTGCTGCAGCCTGGCGACCGGGTGCTTCTGTGCTCTGACGGCCTGTGGGGCAGCGTGGCCGACAGCGTGATCACCGAGCAGCTCTCGCAGCGCCCCATCTCCGATGCCGTGCCCGAGCTGGTGGAGCAGGCGTTGCGCAACGGCGGTCCCAAGAGCGACAACGTGTCCGTCCTGGCTGTCGAGTGGGAAAGCGCCGAGGACACCGACACCGCGATGGGCATTTCCACGCAGACGCTGGGCGAGGAGGTGTTCGCCTCCACCATCCAGGCTAGCGTGATGGGGCAGCAGGACATCCCCGAAGAGCTGGACGACGCCGAGATCGAGCGCTCCATCAAGGAAATCAACGACGCCATCCGGCGCTCGTCCCAACAAAAGAAGTCCTGAGGAGGACGACACCGATGAGCCATACCCGCGCGGGCGGCCGTGCCGCCGACGCATTGCGTCCCGTCACCATTACGCGCCACTACACCCGGCATGCCGAAGGATCGGTGCTCGTGGAGTTCGGCGATACCAAGGTGCTGTGCACGGCTTCAGTCGAAGAGAAGGTGCCGCCGCATGTGCGCGGTACCGGACGGGGCTGGGTTACCGCGGAGTACGGCATGTTGCCGCGCTCGACGCACACCCGCAGCGACCGCGAGGCCGCGCGCGGCAAGCAAAGCGGTCGCACGCAGGAGATCCAGCGGCTCATCGGGCGTTCGCTGCGCTGCGTGTTCGACCTGGGGGCGCTGGGCGAGCGGACCATCGCGCTGGACTGCGACGTGATCCAGGCCGACGGCGGTACGCGCACGGCGGCGATCACCGGCGCTTTCGTGGCGGCGCACGACGCAGTCCGCTGGATGCAGGAGCGCGGCCTGATCACGAAGTCTCCGATCCTCGACTTCGTGGCGGCGGTGTCGGTGGGCATCGTGGAAGGCACGCCCCTGCTCGACCTGGAGTACGTCGAGGACTCGGCCTGCGGCACCGACATGAACGTGGTCATGACCGGCAGCGGTGGCTTCGTCGAGGTGCAGGGCACGGCCGAAGGCCTGCCCTTCAGCCGCGAGGAAATGGGCAGGCTGCTGGAACTGGCGGGCAAGGGCATCCTCGAACTGGTGGCTGCGCAGCGCCGCGCGCTGGCGGCATAGCGCCCGGATCCGCGGCGAACCGTCTCATGGCGGCGGGGTGACCGAAAACAAGGATTCCCATGCGACTCGTGCTTGCCTCCAACAACGCCAAGAAGCTCCATGAGCTGCGTGCGCTGTTCTCGCCGCTGGCGCTTGACATCGTGACGCAGGGCTCCCTCGGTATCCCGGAGGCCGAGGAGCCGCACATCACTTTCATCGAGAACGCGCTCGCGAAAGCTCGCCATGCGGCGGCGCAAGCGCAGGCTGCTGCGATCGCCGACGACTCAGGCCTGTGCGTGGACGCTTTGGGCGGCGCGCCGGGCGTCCGATCGGCGCGGTATGCGCCGGTCTCCCCCGCGGAGGGGCCGGTTGTGGACCGCGAGCAGGCGCGGTCCTCGCAGGACGCCGCGAACAACGAGCTGCTACTCAAGCGCATGCAAGGCGTGGGTGACCGGCGCGCAGGCTTCGTCAGTGCCCTCGTGGCTGTGCGCTCGGCCGAGGATCCGGAACCGCTGGTGGCACTCGGGCGTTGGCATGGCGTCATCCTCACCGCGCCGCGCGGCGAAGGCGGCTTCGGCTACGACCCGCTGATGTACATCCCGGCACTCGATCAGACCGTCGCCCAGCTTCCCGCCGAGATGAAGAACCGGCACAGCCATCGGGCGAGGGCGGCGCAGCAGATGCTGGGCTTGATGCGCGAGGTGTGGCACCTTGGGTGAGGTTCCGCTCGTCCCGGCGATCACGCCCGCCGAGCCGGCCGGCGAGGTGCTCGCGCGCTACATGCGGCCGGGCACGCTGAGCCTGGCGGCGTTGCCGCCGCTGTCGCTGTACGTGCACCTGCCCTGGTGCCTGCGCAAGTGCCCCTATTGCGACTTCAATTCGCATGAGCAACCCGGCGCCGTGCCCGAGGCGCGCTACCTCGATGCCCTGCGTGCAGACCTCGAGGCGGCGCTGCCTTTCGTGTGGGGACGCCGGGTGGGTAGCATCTTCATGGGTGGCGGTACGCCCAGCCTGTTCTCGCCCGAGTCCATCGACCGCCTGCTCACCGATGTGCGCGCCCGGCTGCCGCTGGTGCCGGACTGCGAGGTGACGCTGGAGGCCAACCCGGGCACCTTCGAACGCGAGCGCTTCATGGGCTTCCGGCAGGCGGGGGTGACGCGGCTGTCGGTGGGCGTGCAGAGCTTCGACGACGCGAGGCTGCGCACGCTGGGGCGAGTGCACGACGCGGTGCAGGCGCGCGCCGCCCTGGAGGAGGCGAGCCGGGCGTTCGACACCTTCAACATCGACCTCATGTATGCGTTGCCGGGGCAGACGCCTGACGAGCTCGATGCCGAGCTGCGCCAGGCGCTTGCGTTCGAGCCGCCGCATCTGTCGATCTACCACCTGACGATCGAGCCGAACACCTACTTCGCCAAGCATCCGCCGCCCGGCTTGCCCGACGAGGACACGGCGTCGGCCATGCTCGATCTCATCGGCGAGCGTGCAGGCGCCGCGGGGCTCGAGCGCTATGAGGTCTCGGCGTACGCGCAGCGGGGGGGGCACCGCTGCGTGCACAACCTCAACTACTGGCAGTTCGGCGATTACCTGGGCATCGGGGCCGGCGCGCACAGCAAGCTCAGCTTCCCGCACAGGGTGATCCGGCAGGTGCGTTACCGGGACCCGGCGAAATACATGGCGCAGGCCCTCGCGGGGGCCGCGGTGGCGCAGGACGAAGAGGTGTCGCGCCGGCAGCTGCCGTTCGAGTTCATGCTCAACGCCTTGCGACTCAAGGAGGGCTTCGAGATGTCGCTTTTCACCGAGCGGACCGGTTTGCCTATGAGTGCGATCGACAAGCCGTTGCGTGAGGCGCAGTCACGTGGCCTGATCGAGGCGGATTTGCAGTACGTGCAGCCTACGCCGCGGGGCTTCGATTTCCTGAGCGACTTGCAGGCGCTGTTCCTGTAGAGCCTATACGCGGCCTACACCCGGTTGAGCGACACCCCGGCCGTGCTGCGCAGCCGATCGATGATGCGCGCGGCTATCTGGTTCAGCGGCAAAACTTCGTTCGCCGCACCGGCGGCGATGGCTTCGCGCGGCATGCCGAAGACCACGCAGCTGGCCTCGTCCTGCACGAAGTTGTAGCTGCCGGCATCGCGCATTTCCTTCATCGCCTTGGCGCCATCCGCGCCCATGCCGGTCAGCATGACGCCGATCGCGTTGGGCCCGACGAGGCGGGCGGCCGATCTGAAGAGCACTTCCACCGAGGGCCTGTGCCGGTTCACTGGCTCGCTGTCCTGCACGCGGGCCAGGTAGTTGGCGCCGCTGCGCTCCACGCTCAGGTGCAGTCCGCCCGGAGCAATGTACGCATGGCCGGGCAGGATGCGTTCGCCGTCCCGGGCTTCGGCCACGCGGATGCGGCACAGCCCATCGAGCCTTGCGGCGTAGCTGCGAGTGAAGCCGGGGGGCATGTGCTGGGTAATCACCACGGCGGGCGAGTCCGGCGGCAGCTGAGTGAGCACTTCCTTGGTCGCTTCGGTGCCGCCTGTGGAGGCGCCGATGAAGATGATCTTTTCCGTGGACAGGCGGCCGAGGGGCGAGTGAACGTGCTGCTTGCCCTCCGTGGGCGCACCTGCCGCTGGTGGAGCGCTCACCAGGCGCTTGAGGTGGGCCTTGGAGGCGATGCGGACCTTGTCGGTGATGTCCTGCGCGAGCAGCCGCAGTCCGTCGGACACGCCGATCTTGGGCTTGGCGACGAAGTCCACCGCGCCCAGTTCCAGCGCCCGCAGCGTGACGTCCGCGCCGCGCTCCGTCAGCGTGGACACCATGACCACCGGCATGGGGCGCAAGCGCATGAGCTTGCTGAGGAAGTCGATGCCGTCCATGCGGGGCATTTCGACATCCAGGGTGATGACGTCGGGGTTGAGCGAGCGGATCATCTCGCGCGCGGCGTAGGGGTCGGCTGCGGCGCCGACGCACTCCATGTCGGGCTGGCGATTGATGATCTCGGTGAGCAGGCTGCGCACCAGCGCCGAGTCGTCGACGACCACGACGCGCGTCTTGGCCATGCTGTCTCTCGCTCCCAACGTGCTTCCTCCCGTACTCAGAACAAGTCGACCGAGCCGCCGCCAGTGACTGCCGGCACGGCGCGCTGCGCGGCAGCCCGCTCCTGGTCGGCCAGGGCTTCGGCCTGCGTGGGCGCCAGGCGCTTGACCATGGCCTTGCCGCTGGCCGGCAGGAAACACACCTTGCGCGGATAAACGTCCATCACGTCCTTGGACAGGATGGGAATGCGTTCGGTCTTCAGATAGTCGATCACGAACTGCGTGTTGCGCTCGCCCACGTTGAGCGAGTTCATGCCGCTCACCACCTGGCCGCCGCCGAACACCTTGGCCTCCATGCTGGTGCGCGAGGCGCCGCGTTTCATCATCTCGTTGATCAGCAGCTCCATGGCGTACGAGCCGTAGCGCCCGGAGTCGCCCGAACCTTCAGGCAGCATGAAGTGGTTCATCCCGCCCAGGCGCGCGCTGCGGTCCCACAGGCAGGCGGCGATGCACGAGCCCAGGGTGGTGGTGAGGAGGATGTCCTCGTCGTGGACGAAGAACTCCCCGGGGAGGATCTTCACCGCATCGTTCTGGAAGCGCGCGTCCCAGTAGAAGAAGGCCGCCTGGCCCGGTCTGCGCGGCAGGGCCTTGAGCTGCGCAAGGCGCGAGCCGGCGGGCGTGGGAAGAGAGGCGAGGGCCATGGCTTTGCTTATCGGCTGCGCGAGTGCAGGGTTGATCGCTACACGCGTTCGTAGATCGTCTTGCCGCGCAGGCGGAACAGGTCGCGCGACTCGGTGAAGTTCTCGGAGTGGCCCACGTACAGCATGCCGCCGGGCTTCATCGCGCGGTGGATGCGCTCGAGCACGCGGCGTTGCGTGGGCGCGTCGAAATAGATCATGACGTTGCGGCAAAACACGATGTCGAAGGGGTCGCCCAGCGACCACTGCGCATCCACAAGGTTGTGCGTGCGGAACTGCACCGTCGACGCGAGCTCAGTCTTGACGCGGATGTGGCCGCTGTTGGCACCCTTGCCGCGCAGGAAGTGGCGCCGCAGCCGCTCTGGCGACAGGCCGCGCGAGTCGGCGGGATAGACGCCGCGCGCGGCCGTGGCGAGGACGCGGGTGTCGATGTCGCTGGCAAAAATCTCCACCCCGGTTCGCGGGCCCAGCGTCTCGTCCACCGTCATGGCAATGGAGTAGGGCTCCTCGCCGGTCGAGGCCGCGCAGCACCAGACGCGCAGCGGCCGCGTGCTGCGCGACCTCAGGTCGCGCGCCAGTTCCTGGAAGTGATGCTCCTCGCGGAAGAACGCGGTGAGGTTGGTGGTCAGGCAGTTGATGAACTCCTGCCACTCCTGCTCGCCCGCGCTGCCGTTGGCCTGCTCCAGCGACTGGAGGTAGCTGGTGAAGCAACGGTGTCCGGTTTCGCGCAGGCGGCGCGACAGCCGGCTGTACACCATGGCCTGCTTGCCTGCGTGCAGGCTGATGCCGGCACGCTGGTAGATGAGCTGTCTGACGCGTTCGAAGTCGGCGCTGCCGAACGTGAATTCCTGGTCGGGCTGGGCTGCCCGGAGATCCGTTCTCGCGGCCGTTGCGCAGTCAGGCGTGAGAACAGCGGACATGGACACTCCAGGCTGGATGCGCGCACCGCGGAATGCGGTCGTCTGGGCGAATATCGGCGCGCTCGCGCAGTGTCTTGAGGCGTTGCATGCAGTTGGCGGCAAAACACCGCATAGTTCAAGGTCGCAGTGCGAATACCGACTGATAGACTGACCTGGTGGACATATCGCAGTCGAAACCGTGTCGGTTCAACACCTTGTCGAGCACAAGCCCGCTCTGACGCTGAAGCTTCAGGCGGCCCTGCAGCTGCTGAGCCAGGCCGGTCACGCGCTCCCTACCGACGTGCCGCAGGGCTCGCTGCCGTGGCTGCAGGCCGTGATCGACGGGCTGTGCATGCTGTCGAGCCGCGATGCCCTCACGGGCCTTTCGAACCGGCGCCAGTTCGAGCTGACGATCACGCGCGAGATCGACCGGGTGGCGCGCGCCGGCGAGCCGGCCCTGGTGCTGCTGGTCGATATCGACCACTTCAAGAAGGTCAACGACACGCATGGCCATGCCGCGGGCGACGAGGTCATACGCGCCGTGGGCCAGGCGCTGCAGGACTGCGTGCGACCGATGGATACGGTGGCACGGTTCGGCGGCGAGGAGTACGCGATCATCCTCCCCAACTGCCCGCCGGCCTTCGGCCATGCCGTGGCCGAGCGCATCCGCATGAAGGTGCAGCGGTTGGCGATTCCGGTGTCATCCGGCGTCGAGCTGGCGGTGACCATCAGCATCGGCGGCGCGTTCGCGCCGCAATGGGTGCGCTCATCGGCCCCCCTGTGGATCGAGCGCGCGGACCAGCAGCTCTACCGAGCCAAGTACGAGGGGCGCAACCGCGCTTGCCTGGAGCAGCCCCCCGTATCGCAGGTGAGCGCGGAAGAAAAGGGCCTGCTGTTCGGGCAATCGCAATTGCAGGACATCGAATGAGCTATAGCAACGTCATCGGCCCGCCCGGTTCGCGTGCGCACATCACCGCGATCACCAGCGGCAAGGGCGGCGTCGGCAAGACGGTGATGGCGGCCAACCTCGCGGCGGCGCTTGCGCAGCGCGGTGAGCGGGTGCTGGTCCTGGATGCCGACCTGGGGCTTGCCAACCTCGACGTGGTGCTGAACCTGTACCCCAAGATCACGCTGCACGACGTGTTCACGGGCAAGGCGGACCTGAGCGAAGCCATCCTCCCGGCGCCGGGGGGCTTCTCGGTGCTGCTCGCGGGATCAGGGCTCGTGGAGTATTCGCGCCTGACGCCGGAGGTGCGCGACCAGCTGCAGGGCGTGATCAGCAAGTTGGCACCGCGCTACGGGCGCATCCTGCTCGACACCGGCGCGGGCATTTCCGACGTGGTGCTGTACACGGTGTCGCTGGCCGACGAGGTGGTCGTGGTCGCCACGCCGGAGCCGACGTCGCTCACGGATGCCTATGCCACGATCAAGGTGCTGGTGGCCCAGCAGCAGCGCAGCCGCATCAAGCTCATCGTGAACCAGGCCAGCCGCCTGGGCGAGGGCCGGGCGATCCGGGGGCAGCTGCAGCAGGTCGTCGACCGCTTCGTGACGGACGCAAGCGGTGCCGCTCCCAAGCTCGAACTGATGGGCGAGGTGCCGGTCGATGTCTCGGTGCGCGAGGCCGTGCAGCGCCGGCAACTGCTCCTGCAGGCCTTTCCCGGCAGCGCGGCGGGCATGGCCCTGGCCGGCATCGCGGAAAGGCTGCTGGCTTGAGCGGCGCCCAGGAACCGGGCGACCAGAACGCCCAGACCCCCTACCAGCGCATCGGGGGCGAGACCGAGGTGCGTGCGCTCGTGGACCGGTTCTACGACCTCATGGAACTTGAGCCGGCCTATGCGGCGTTGCGCGCGATGCATCCGGCGGACCTGCGAGGTTCCCGGGACAAGCTGCACTGGTTCCTGTGCGGGTGGCTCGGCGGGCCGGCGCATTACGAGAACCGCTTCGGCCATCCGCGCCTGCGCGCTCGACACCTGCCGTTCTCGATCGGCATCGCGGAGCGCGATCTCTGGATGGCGTGCATGGTCCAGGCCATGCAGGAGCGGCGCGTCGAATCGGCGTTGGCCGAGCGGTTGAAGGCCGCGTTCTTCAACACGGCCGACTGGATGCGCAACCTCGGCGAGCAAGGCGCCTACAAGGGTTCCAGCTGAGGGCCGCGCAGACCCACGAGCAGTGCGCGCCCGGTGGCGTCGACGCGGAATTCGCCGTAGCGCGCCCGGCTCCAGCGGCCGGCCTCGCCTTCCGCGAAGGTCCATGCGTCGGTCACCAGGATCCAGCCGCCGTTCTTGGGCGTGAGCTCGATGCGCAGCTGGCGCTCCTGAAGCGGCGTGCCGTCGTCCATGTGCAGCAGCGTGGCCACGCCGCGTGCATCGAGCGTGGCGACCACGCGCGGGCGTTCGCTGCCTTGCGCGAGGAGGGGGCGTGACTGCACATCGCCGGGCAGGCGAAACGCCAGCCGCATGTAGTCGCCTTGCATGAGCGAACGAGGGTCCACCGGGGCGAGTTCGACGTACACCGGCTGTCCGCGAGCGATGAGCGATTCCTTCTCGCGTATGCCGTAGTTGATGACCAGGAGCGTGGCCACCGCGGTCGCCATGACGGCGCCTGCGGCCAGCCGCACCGTGGGGTGCGGCTTCTCCGCGGGTGCGGACGTGATGTGCGGATCGGCCGCCGGCCAGGCGTGCCAGGCGAGCGCGCCCAGCGCCGCGCCGATGGCCGCGAGCACGATGGCCTTGTCGGCCAGGGGCCAGGCCAGCGCGTAATAAAAGCTGCCGATGACCCACGCTGCGGCGAGGCCCGCCGCACCGGATAACCCGGGCCGCCGGCTCGCAGCGCACATCGCGAGTGCCATCAGCATGGCACCCAGCGAGGGCATGAACCACGCGAGCGAGAGCAGCAAGACCGCCATCCCCGCGCACCAGGGTCGGCGCGCCGTGGGCCATGCGCGCCGCAGGACGGCGGCCGCGCCCGCGGCCAGCAGCGCCGAGACGGCCTGCATTGCATGGACGCTCGCGCGCACGGGCCCCGGCTGGCCCAGTTCCCGTGCGATCTCGCCCATGACCCCGGTGGCGCTCGCCCCCACGAGGAAGGTCATGCCCGACCACCATGCAAGCCCGGCGAGCGTGGCCAGCAGCCAGCCGCTCGCGATCGATTCCACCGCGTCGGCCATGCGGGCTCGGGGCCCGGCCTCCCATTGCCGCTGCAGTGCGAGAGCGCCGAGCCATGCCCCGAGGGCAACGTGCCAGCCGAGCCAGAAAGCAGTGCGCGCGCGCTCCCATGACGACCAGTGCGTGGGCAGGACGGCGGCGACGACCAGCACCGCCGCCGCGGCGCCCAACAAAGCGCGCAGCCAGGGCCGCGGCACGGCGATCGCCACGCCCAGGGCCACGGCCGCCAGCGTGGCGGCGGCGCCTTGCGAGGGCAGATCGCGGAACAGGCCGAAGGCCAAACCACCGCCCGCGACGAGCAGCGCAGGCACGGCCAGTTGCTCCACGAACAGCGGCACACCTTGCGCACGCAGGACCACGACCGCGCCTGCAAGCAGCAGCGCGCCTGCGGCATACGGCCCGGCTCCGCTGGAGGCGATGTCGCCGAGCAGCATGCCCACCACCGCGATGAGCGGCACGGCGGCCAGCCAGGCGCCCAGGGCGGTGAGCAGCAGCACCGGCCAGGGCCGGGCGTCTTCCTGCGGGAGCGTGGCGCCGGAAGGCAGCAGGCCTTGCGCGCTCGCCTCGGCAAGCAGGTGTTGGAGTGCGTCCCTTTTCATGCGGTGGCTCCCTGGCGTGACCCGGCGCGTGAGAGTTTGAGGATGCCGCTCACGGTGGCAGCCAGCAGTCCGGCCGCGATGAACCCCAGCAGCGTGAGGGCGCCTACGCTGTCCAGCGTGCGACCCTCGAAGAGCAGCCGTGCCAGGCCGGCCACCAACAGCACGTTCAGGCCCAGCGCGACCGCGCTCAGGCCGTAGATCTCCATGCCGCCCGGCCGGGCGAGCGCGACGGCGGCCAGCGCGAACACGGCGAGGCCGGCGACGTAGTGCGGCGCAACGTGCTGATGGAAGAGGCCGCCGAGCGCGCTGCTGGTGACCACGATCACCCACAGCGTGATCGCCGTGCGCAAGGACCAGATGTGGGCGCCGGTGTGGCGCCGCATCGGCGGGGCGAGCGCCGTGGTCACGGCGGCTCCCATGGTCCATGCGGCGAGATGCACGCCCAGGTCCTGCGGCTCGACGCGCCAGCGGTGGCCGGTGTGCGTCTGCATCCACAGGGCGATGGCGGCCATCGCGACCAGCACCCAGGGCGCCCACAGCACATCGCTGCGTGTAGCCACCGCCAGTGGCAGCGCGAGCGCGGCCCACAGCGCGAAGAGCTGCCAGGGGTCGGCGCCCGTCTGGTATGTCTGTCCGAAGCAGGCCAGCAGCGCGCCGATGGCGAGCAGGGCCACGAGGCCCAGCGGCGCGCGCGCCGCCGGCCGCCAAGCCGCGCCGGCACACATGACGAGCACCACGCCCTGCAGCAGGGCGAAGCGCCCCATGCGTCCCATCGTTGCCCAGTGGGCGGCCACCCAGAAGACGACGCCCAGCCCGCCCAGCGCCGCCGCCAGCACGGCCACCCCGCGGGGCAGCCAGCGCGCGAGCGCCGCGGGTTCGTCGTTCAGCCCGGCCAGCGCGTGGAGTTGGCGCGATGTAGTCGGGTCCAGCCGGTATCGCGCTGCCAGTTCATAAAGCGCACGCCTGAGATCCATGCGATGCCCTCCGTGGTGATGCGGTGGCGCATCGTAGTCATGCGACCGGTTTGCGCGGGGATGCCTTGGCGTGGTGGAGGCGGATGGGACCGGCGGTGCTGCCGGATGAGACCCGGCCCGTCAGTGCGGCACTGGCATGCCGCGCCGCGGCCAACAAAGACTCAGGCCTGGAGGGATCCGCCCAGGGACCCGCGCTCCCGCGAGCCGCCAGCCGAGTACAGCCCGGGCGCATCGCGGGGGATGAGCACCTCGATGGCGCGGTCGAGAGCTGCGGTGGCTCGGGCCAGCGACTCGCGCTGGGCCGCGACCTGGCCGCTGGCGATGGCCAGCCTATGGCGCATCTCGGCCGGCACCGGACCGCTGCGCGCGGCGAGCTTGAAGCAGTCCACGGCCTTGGCAAGCGCGCCGTGCAGTTCGGTGGCGTGGTGGTCGATGGCGTCGGGATCGCGCGCTCGCAGCGCGTCGCCCAGCAGGGCCAGGCGCGATTCCACCGCCCCCAGCGTGTGTTCGAGAGCCGCGTCCGCGTGGGGGTCGGACGGCGATGCGTTGGGTGCGCTCATGGCGCTGTGCAGGGGCGGGGCGGGGGAGTGATTCAGTGCGAGGCCTTGGCAAGCAGTTCCTGGGCGTTCGCCAGCAGCTTGTCGGCGATCGCCTCGGGGTTGACCGTGAAGCTGCCATCGGCGATGGCCTGGGAGATGCGCGCCACCTTCTCGGCGTCGAACTCCGCGTTCGACCCCTGCGTCGACATGAGCGACGTGGCGGCGGACGAGATTTCGACTTGCGCGCTGGGCTCGGCGCCTTGCGGTGCGGCGGCTGGGGTCTTGCGAGAAGCGTCGCCCGATTCGGTACGGCCGGTGCCGGCGGGGCCTGCCGGGGGAGTGTCTGCGGGACTGCCGATCTTCATGAGCTTCTCCAAAGGGCCTCGGCACGCCGTGGCCCATGCAACATGGTCGGTGTATCGGCTGGGCTGGCGGCGACTTTAGGGTTATTCGAAGACGCTTTCAGCGGCCCTACAGCATCAGCTCCACGCTGCGTTCGCCCACCGGCATGCCGGTGAGTACGCGCCCGCTGTCGATGCGTACGCGGACAGGCTGTCCTTCCACGCCGGGAGTGAGTGCCTGCCCGGCCCCCGACACGCGAAATCCCGTGCCTGCCGCCACAACCTTGACGGTGTCGCCGGCGGCAAACCACTGGCGCGGCCTCAGTTGAGTGGAGCGCACGGGCTGGCCGGCGGGCACGGCGCGCGCCAGCGTGCGGCCCGCCACGGCCGACGGGTCATGCAGCGTGCCGGCTGCGTCATCGGCGAGGTCGACCTCCGCCATCACCAGATCCGCCAGTTCGAGCGCGTGGCCGGCTGCGAGCGGCAGGGCGGCCACCAGCGCGGGCCCGTAGACCTTCACCGTGACTGGCAGGAACACGTTCCACCGCACCGGGCCCGCCATGCAGCGCAGGCCGACGCGGGTGCGGCCCCACAGGCGTGCCTGGGCGGGCAGGTAGGGACGGATGTCCTGGCACGGTGCCAGTCGCAGCCGAGGATCCGGCTCGCCCACCTCGACCTCCACGCGGGTGATGCCCGGGCCGGCCTGGGGTGCCGCGGCCATTGCCAGCTCGCGCACGCGTTGCGCGAGCGGCGCCTCCTGCGCGTGTGCAAGGCCGGTGAGGACGGCCAGCGCGCAGGCCGTCGACATGCGCGTCCATCGCGGCCGGATGCAGCCCCAGGTTTCCATGCCAGGCACTCTAGGTTCGCATCGTGCTGTCGCGGGGGGCGAAATGGCGGCCATTCAACCGTCTATTCCCACCACAGCGTGCCGGGGCCGCTCAACACAATGCGTCACATCTTCACGGACTCCCGGTCCAAGAAGGCCACGCATGATCCACCGACTGACCGACACGCTCGACTTCCAGACGCAGGCCCTCACGCTGCGCGCCGAGCGGCAGCGGCTCATCGCGAGCAACATCGCCAATGCCGACACGCCGGGCTACCAGGCGCGAGACATGGATTTCTCGCAGGCGCTGAAAGAAGCCACCGCGGCCGCGGCGCCCCTGCGAGGCTTGGCCGTCAGCCAGCCCGGCCACCTGGCCGGCACGCCCGGCGCGAGCGCCGAGGCGCGGCTGATGTATGCGCTGCCCAGCCAGACCAACCTCGACCGCAACACCGTCGACATGGACCGCGAACGCGCCAGCTTCGCGGACAACGCCGTGAAGTACGAGGCCACGCTGCGTTTCATCAACGGCAGCGTGAGAACCATGCTGGATGCGATACGCGGGGGAGGCCAGTCGTGAAGTGCGCTGATCCATACGCGAAAGAGGGGCAGTCATGAGCATGCTGAACATCTTCAACGTCGCCGGCAGCGCGGTGAGCGCGCAGAGCCAGCGGCTCAACGTGGTGGCCTCCAACCTCGCCAACGCCGACACGGTGGCCGGCCCCGACGGGCAGGCCTACAAGGCCCGGCAGGTGACCTTCCAAACCGAGCTCATGGGCCAGGTGGGCGCGGCGGGCGTGAGGGTGAGCACCATCAGCGAAGACCAGACGCCTGGGCGCCGTGTGCACGACCCCAAGCACCCGGCAGCCGATGCCGAGGGCTACGTGACCTACAGCAACGTGAACCCGGTGGAGGAGATGGTCAACATGATCTCCGCCTCGCGCTCCTACCAGAACAACGTCGAGGTGATGAACACCGCCAAGACGCTGTTGCTCAAGACATTGCAGATGGGCTCCTGAGCCTGTCGCCGAACGACTGAACGACGAGGACCGCGATGAGCGTCACTTCCATCAGCTCCGACACCAAGACAGCCGGTGGAGCCACGGCGCTGGCCGCCTCCTCGGACACGGCTAGCGCCGACCGCTTCCTCAAGCTGCTGGTCGCGCAGATGCAGAACCAGGACCCGCTCAATCCGCTGGACAACGCGCAGGTCACCACCCAGATGGCGCAGATCAACACGGTGGCCGGCATAGGCAAGCTCAACGAGACGGTGCAGGGGCTGTCGAGCCAGTTCGTGCAGATGCAGGCGCTGCAAGGCGCCGCGCTGGTGGGCCGCGACGTGATCGTGCCGGGCAACAAGCTCGACATCGCCGACGGCGCCGGCCAGGGCGGCTTCGAGCTGACGTCGGCCGCCGACGCGGTGAAGGTCGAGGTGCTCAACGCGGGCGGCCACGTGATCGACACGCTTCAGCTCGGCGCGCAGACCGCCGGCCGCCATGGCTTCGAATGGAACGCGAGCAAGGCGGGCACCGACACCAACCTCAGCTTCCGCATCACCGCCACCAGCGGTGCGGCCACGCTGTCGGCCGTGTCGCTGATGCGCGACCGCGTCACCGCGGTGAGCACGGGCGGCGACACGCTCACGCTGGAACTCGCGCGCTCGGGCAGCACGCCCTATGCGCAGGTGAAGGCCGTCAACTGATTTTCTGACCGATCCCCTCCACAAGGAACGACCATGGGTTTCCAGCAAGGACTCTCCGGACTGAACGCATCCAGCAAGAACCTGGAGGTGATCGGCAACAACATCGCGAACTCCAGCACCTACGGCGCCAAGGCGTCGCGCGCGGAGTTCGCCGACGTGTACGCCAGCGCGATGAACGGCGCCGGCTCCAGCGCCATCGGCATCGGCGTGAGCCTGGAGGCGGTGTCGCAGCAGTTCACGCAGGGCAACATCGCCACCTCGCAGAACCCCATGGACCTGGCGATCAACGGGGCGGGCTTCTTCCAGGTGACCGACGGCAGGAACCCCACCATGTACACGCGCAATGGCCAGTTCAAGATCGATCGCGACGGGTTCGTGGTGAACGCGCAGGGCAACAAGCTCATGGGCTATGCAGCCGACGGCACCGGCACCATCCTGCCGGGCCAGGCCGCGCCGCTGCAGATGCCCACGGCCGGCATCACGCCCCGGGCCACCGACCGCATGCGCATGGAGATGAACCTCGATGCGCGCGCGCCGGTCACGCTGCCCAGCAGCGGCCCGGCCATCGACATGACGGACCCGGCCACCTACAACAACGCGACCTCGCTCACCGTCTTCGATGCCAAGGGCCAGGACGTGGCGCTGACCTATTACTTCCAGAAGTCGGCCACCGACACGTGGAACGTCTACATCACGGCCAACGGCACACCGCTGGCCACCAGCGGCGGCAACCCCGCGGCCTCGCTGACGATCCAGTTCCCGTCCAACGGCGGCTCGCCCGTTTCTCCGGCCGGCGCGGTCACGCTCAACATCCCGGCCTCGACGAACGCCGCGGGCGCGGCCGCGCTGCCCATCACCGGCGTCGCGCTCAACGTGGCCGGGGCCACGCAGTACGGCTCGCCCTTCGGCGTAACCGACCTGTCGCAGAACGGCTATGCGGCCGGGCAACTCGTGGGGCTGCAATTCGAGTCCAACGGCATCGTGACGGCGCGCTACTCCAACGGCCAGTCCAAGCCGGCGGGCCAGGTGGAGATCGCCACCTTCCGCAACCCGCAGGGGCTGCAGCCGCTGGGCGGCAACGCCTGGGCGCGCACCTTCGCCACGGGCGACCCGGTCCTCGGCGTGCCGGGCGACGGCAGCCTGGGCGTGCTGCAGTCGGGTGCGCTGGAGGAATCGAACGTCGACATGACGGCCGAGCTGGTGAACATGATCACTGCGCAGCGCGTCTACCAGGCCAATGCGCAGACCATCAAGACGCAGGACCAGGTGATGCAGACGCTGGTGAACCTGCGCTGACGCGGGGCTGAGGAACCGCCATGGACCGCATGATCTACCTGTCGATGTCGGGCGCGAAGGCGACCATGCAGCGGCAGGACACGCTGGCCAACAACCTCGCGAACGTCTCCACCGTGGGCTTTCGGGCCGAGCTGCAGGCGTTTCGCGCCGTGCCGGTGCAAGGCAGCGGCGCGAGCACGCGGGTATATGCGCTGGAGAGCACGCCCGGCTACGACGCGCAGCCGGGGCAGGTGAGCGCGACGGGCCGCCCGCTCGACGTGGCGATGAAAGGCAACGCATGGCTGGCGGTGCAGGCGCTCGATGGCACCGAGGCCTACACCCGCGCCGGTGCCATGGATGTGGCGGCCGACGGCACGCTCATGACGCGCAACGGCCTCACCGTGCTGGGCGACGGCGGCCCCATCCAGGTGCCGCCCAACGCCGAGGTGCAGATCGCCGCCGACGGCACGGTGAGCGCACGCGGCGTCAACGGCACGAGCACGCCGGTGGGCAAGCTCAAGCTCGTGACGCCCGAGCAAGCGCTGCAGCGCGGCGTGGACGGCTTGTTCCGCACGGCCGACGCTTCTGACCTGCCGGCCGATGCCAACGCGAGAGTGCAGGACGGCGCGCTCGAAGGCTCGAACGTGAGCGCGGTGGAGACCATGGTTTCCATGATCACCGCGGCCCGCCAGTTCGAGGCGCAGATGAAGATGCTGCAGACGGCCGAGGCCGACGAAAAGGCGGCGGCGCAGCTGCTGTCGATGGGCTGATTCAGCGGACTAGACCGGAAGGACCACCGCCATGATGCGATCCCTGTGGATCTCCAAGACCGGCATGGAAGCCCAGCAGACCCAGCTGGACACCATCTCGAACAACCTGGCCAACGTCTCGACGAACGGCTACAAGCGCGCGCATGCCGTGTTCGAGGACTTGATGTACCAGAACCTGCGCCAGGCGGGCGCGGCCAGCAGCGAGCAGACCACGCTGCCCACCGGCCTGCAGGTCGGCCTGGGCACGCGCGCGGTGGCCACGTCTCGCAGCTTCAGCCAGGGCAACCTGCAGCAAAGCGCCAACAACCTCGACATCGCCATCCTCGGCAACGGCTTCTTCGAGGTGCAGATGCCCGATGGCACCACCGGCTACACGCGCGACGGCTCGTTCCAGGTGAATGCGACGGGGCAGCTGGTCACGAACAACGGCTACGCGGTCAACCCCGGCATCACCATCCCGGCCGATGCGCAGAGCGTGACCATCGGGGCTGACGGCACGGTGAGCGCACTGCTGCCCGGCCAGGCCACGCCGCAATCGATCGGGCAGATCCAGATCGCGAGTTTCGTGAACCCCGCGGGCCTGGAGCCCCGGGGCCAGAACATCTATGCCGAGACGGCGGCCTCGGGCACGCCCAACACCGGCGCGCCGGGGCAGGGCGGGCTGGGCTCGCTGCGCCAGGGTTTCGTGGAGACCTCCAACGTGAACGTGGTGGAGGAGCTCATCGCCATGATCCAGACGCAGCGTGCCTACGAGCTCAACTCCAAGGCCATCCAGACCTCCGACCAGATGCTGCAGAAGCTGGGGCAGCTGTGAGCCGCCGGGCCGCTCCCAAGGCGAGCCGCTTCTTGCAGCGCGCAGTGCCCGCGGTGGCCGCGTGCGCGCTCGCCGCCTGTTCCGTCTTCAACGCGCCGCCGCCGGTCGACGTGGCCGAGCCCACGCATGCGCTGCCGGTGCCACCGCCGCCATCCGCGGCGGGCAACGGGGCCATCTTCCAGGCGGCCAGCTACCGGCCGTTGTTCGAGGACCACCGGGCGCGGATGGTGGGCGACACCATCACCGTGCAGATCGTGGAGAAGGTGAGCGCCAGCCAGAAGAGCAGCAGCAGCATCGACAAGACAGGCAGCGTCTCGGCCGGCGTGAGCGCGCTGCCGGGCTTCAAGCCCAACTCGTTCGCCGCCGGACGTGCGGCGGCCGAGGGCACCTCGAGCAACAGCTTCGAGGGCAAGGGCAGCACCGAGAACACCAACAACTTCTCCGGCACGATCACGGCCACCGTCACCGGCGTGCTGCCCAACGGACACCTGCTCATCGCGGGCGAGAAGCAGATCGGCGTGAACCACAACGTGGACGTGCTGCGCTTTTCGGGCCAGGTGGACCCGCGCACCGTCCAGCCGGGCAACGTGGTGCCTTCGGCGCAGATCGCGAACGTGCGCATCGAGCACCGGGGCCGCGGCGCGCAGGCCGAGGCCCAGGGAATAGGCTGGGTGGCGCGGTTCTTTTTGAACGTTCTGCCCATCTGACGCTGCCCAGAATCGAAGAGACCAAAAGGTCTCTTCGCAATGGGCAAGACCAAGACATTCCTCAAGGCGCTGATCGTGCTGGCCACCCTGGCCGTCGGTGTCACGCCGTGGTGGCCCGAGCAGGCCCATGCGGCACGCATCAAGGAAGTCGCCTCGGTGCAGGGGGTGCGCAGCAACGCGCTGGTGGGCTATGGCCTCGTGGTGGGGCTCGACGGCACCGGTGACCAGACCACCTCGTCGCCCTACACCGCGCAAAGCCTCAACGCCATGCTGCAGCAGATGGGCGTCACGGTGCCGGCGGGCACGGCAATGCAGCCGAAGAACGTGGCCGCGGTGATGGTCACCGCGCAGCTGCCGCCCTTCGCGCAGCCGGGGCAGGCCATCGACGTGAACGTGTCCTCGCTGGGCAATGCCAAGAGCCTGCGCGGCGGCACGCTCATCGCCACGCCGCTCAAGGGCGCCGACGGGCAGATCTACGCCATGGCGCAGGGCAACCTCATCGTGGGCGGTGCCGGCGCGGCGGCGGGCGGCTCCAAGGTGCAGATCAACCACCTGAGCGCCGGGCGCGTGCCGCAGGGTGCCACGGTGGAGCGCAGCGTGCCCACGCCGCTCAACCAGGGCGAGGTGCTTCAGCTCGATCTCAATTCGAGCGACTTCAACACCGCCCGCCAGGTGGCGCGCGCCATCAACAAGAGCATGGGCGAGGGCCTGGCGACGCCGGTGGACGGCCGTGTGGTGCGGGTGCGCATGCCCGCCGATCCCGGTGCGCGGGTGGCCTTCCTCGCCGACATCGAGAACCTCGACATCGACCTCGCGCCGCCCGCGGCCAAGGTGGTGATCAACGCACGCACCGGCTCGGTCGTGATGAACCAGGCCGTCACGCTGAATGCCTGCGCCGTGGCGCACGGCAACCTGTCGGTCACCATCAGCAGCACGCCGCAGGTGAGCCAGCCCAACGCGCTGTCCTCCGGCGGGCAGACCGTGGTGGGCGAGAAGGCCGACATCACCATCGCGCAGCAGGCCGGATCGCTGGTGCAGATGCCGGCAGGCACCAGGCTCGCCGACGTGGTGAAGGCGCTCAACGCGCTGGGCGCCACGCCGCAGGACCTGCTCGCCATCCTGCAGGCCATGAAGTCTGCCGGCGCGCTGAACGCCGAGCTGGAGGTGATCTGACATGACCCCCGCGCGCCTGGCCACCGACACCCACGGCATCGAGTCGCTGCGTGCACGCGCCGCGGCCGATCCACGCGGCGCCATCAAGGAGGCTGCCCGGCAGTTCGAGGCGCTCTTCATGCAGGAGCTGATGAAGAGCATGCGCGCCGCGCAGCAGTCGCTGTCGACGGGCATGCTGGACAACACCGGCTCGCAGATGGGCACCGAGATGCTGGACACGCAGCTGGCGACCCGCATGACGGGCCTGCCCGGTGGGCTGTCGGAGGCGATCGCGCGGCACCTGGAGCGCCAGACGGTGCAGCCGGCTCCAGCGGCTCCCGCCGCGCCCCAGCCCTCGCCCAAGGTCTCGCAGCGGCAGACCGACTTCATCCAGGCGCACACCGCGTCGGCCCGCGACGCCGAGGCGCAGACCGGCATACCGGCCGCGTTCATGGTCTCGCAGGCCGCGCACGAAACCGGCTGGGGGCGGCATCAGATCCGGCATGCCGATGGTTCGCCTTCCTTCAACCTCTTCGGCATCAAGGCGGGGCCAAGCTGGAAGGGGCGCGTGGCGGAAGTGACGACGACCGAGTACGTGAACGGCGTGCCTCGCAAGGTCACGGCGCGCTTTCGCGCCTACGACTCCTACGCCGAGTCCTTCCAGGACTACGCGCGGCTCATGAAGACGAGCCCGCGCTACCGCGAGGTGGTGGCGCGCGCCGACAGCGCGCAGGCGTTTGCGCAGGGCCTGCAACAAGCCGGCTACGCCACCGACCCCGCCTACGCGGACAAGCTCACCCGCGTCATCAACACCACGCTGCGCGTCTCGCGCGGCCTTGCATAAGGTAGCTCCATGGCCGGCTCCGTCCTCATGCAGCTGGGCACGCGGGCGCTCTTCGCCAACTACGCGGCGTTGCAGACCACCAGCCACAACATCGCCAACGCGAACACCGAGGGCTACTCGCGCCAGTCACTGGAGCTTGAGACCGCCGGCGGCCAGTTCAGCGGCGCGGGCTTCTTCGGCAAGGGCGTGAACGTGACCACGGTGAGCCGCGCCCACAACGAGTTCCTGACGCGCGAGGCCGTTGCCGCGCAGTCGGTGGCTTCGGCCGACGAGGCGCGCGCGGCGCAGCTCAAGCAGCTGGAGCCGGTGTTCTCCACCGGCGAGTCGGGCATCGGCTATGCCGCGGGCGAGTTCCTCAACGCCTTCGTCGATGTGGCCAGCCGCCCGCAGGACTTGGCCGCACGGCAGGTGGTGCTGGCGCGCGCCACCGACGTGGCGTCGCGGTTCCGTGCCGCCGGCGAGCAGATCGAGAGCCTGCAGGCCGGTGTCACTTCCGAGATCAAGGCGGCCGTCAGCACGGTGAATTCGCTGGCGGCCAAGGTGGCCGACCTCAACGGGCAGATCACCCTGGTGCGCGGTTCGGGCCACCAGCCCAACGACCTGCTGGACCAGCGTGACCAGCTCATTGCCGAGATCGCCTCGCACATCCAGATCAGCACCATCGCCGCCGAGGACGGCTCCGTGAACCTCTTCGTCGGTGGCGGACAACGCCTGGTGCTGGGCGGCCAGGCCGCCACGCTGGCCGCGGTGCCGGATGTGTACAACCCCACGCGCATGCGCCTGGGCCTGACGGATTCGAGCGGCACCTACCCCATGCCCGCCAGCCTCGTCAACGGCGGCGACATTGCCGGGCTGCTGCGCTTCCAGAACGGCGACCTCGAGGATGCGCGCAACCTGCTGGGCCAGATGGCGCAGGCGCTGGCCTACACAGTGAACGAACAGCAGGCGCTGGGGCTGGACCTGCGCCAGCCGGCCGGCACCGGCGCGCCCATCTTCACCACGGGCTCGCCGGTGGTGCGGCCGGCCAGCGACAACGCCATGGCCGGCGGCGTGCCGGTGGCCTCGTACATCGACGGCACCGGCGCGCGGGTGCCCAGCGTGGGCCTCACCATCGTCGACGCCACGCAGCTGCAAGCCAGTGCCTACGAGGTGACGCCCGATGCCTCGACGGCCGGCAACTACCTCGTCACCCGGCTGTCGGACGGCGTGCAGGTGTCCGTGGCTTCCGGGGCCACCATCGACGGTTTCCGGCTCGACGTGGTCGCGCCGCTGCCGGCCGCGGGCGACAGCTTCCTGCTGCAGCCCGTCGGCATGGCCGGACTCAACATGAAGCGCGTGCTGGACGACCCGAGGGGCATCGCCGCCGCCGCGCCGGTGACGGCCTCGCTGGGCGTGAACAACACGGGCACCGCGTCCATCGCCTCGCTGCAGGCCGTGAGCACCACGCTCAACCCGCAGCTCACGGCCACGCTGACCTTCACCAACAACACCGGCGCCTACGACTGGGAACTGCGCGACGCGAGCACTAATGCGCTGGTCTCCAACGGATCGGGCACATGGACGGCCGGCCAGGGCATCACGCTCAACGGCTGGCAGCTCGATCTCAACGGCGTGCCGCAGACCGGCGACACGGTGACCGTGCAGCGCACCCCGCTGCCAGCGACCAGCAACGGCAACGCCCGCGCATTGGCCGCGCTGCGCGATATGCGCATGGTTGGCGTGTCCTCCAGCGACCCCGGCGTGACCCTCACCGACGCTTACGCCGACGCGATGACGAACGTGGGCGTGCGCGTGCAGGGCGCGCGTACCTCGGCCGACATCTCGGCCTCTGCCTTGCAAACGGCGCAAGAGGCGGTGAGCGAACAGACGGGCGTGAACCTCGACGAGGAAGCCGCCCGCCTGATCCAGTTCCAACAGAGCTACCAGGCGGCCGCGCGCATGCTGCAGGTGGCACAGCAAGTCATGGACACCCTGCTTGAGGTAGCCGCCCAATGACCCGCATCAGCACCGCCCAGGCTTTCGGTTCCGCCCTGCAGCAGCTGCAGCGCCGGCAAGGCGAACTCGACGAATCCCAGCTGCAGCTCATCAGCGGCAAGCGCGTCAACCGAGCGAGCGACGACCCCACGGCGGCGGCGCGCGCCGAGCGGGCGCTGGCCACCGTGTCGCGGGTCGAGGCCGACCAGCGCGGCGTGGAGGCCAGCCGCACGCTCATGTCGCAGACCGAGGGCTCGCTGGGCGATGCGGCCAACCTGCTGCAGCGTGCGCGCGAGCTGCTGGTGGCTGGCGGCAACGGCGCGTATGGCGATGCCGAGCGCAAGAGCCTGGCGACCGAGCTGCGCGGCATCCGCGAGCAGCTGCTGGGCGTGGCCAACCGCGACGACGGCGCGGGCGGCTTCCTCTTCGGCGGGCAGGGCTCGTCGCAGCCGCCCTTCGTCGATGCGCCGGCCGGCGTGCAATACCGCGGCACGGCCGGGCAGAGCCAGTCGGCGGGGCACGAGCCGCTACCGATCTCGCTGGACGGCGGCGCCACCTGGCTCACCGCCCGCAGCGGCAACGGGGTGTTCGAGACGAGCGTGGTCACGAGCACGGGGTCGGCGTGGATCGATGCCGGGCGCGTGGTCGATCCCGCGGCGCTCACCGGCTCGACCTACAGCATCCAGTTCAGCATGACGGCCGGGCAGGTGAGCTATTCGGTGCTGCGCGACGGAGCCGCCACCGCGCAGACCGGCGTGCCCTACGACCCCGGCAAGGCGATCCAGATCGACGGCATGGCCGTCAGCGTGAGCGGCACGCCCGCGGCGGGCGACGAGTTCGAGCTGGCGCCTTCCACCTCGACGCTCAGCGTGTTCGACGTGCTCGATCGCGCGGTGGCCGAGCTGTCCACCGCGAACCGCAGTGGCCCGCAGCGCACGCAGGACAGCGTGTTCCAGCTGCGCGACCTCGATCAGAGCATGCAGCGGTTGTCCGCGGCGCGCTCCGAGGTCGGCGGCGTGCTCAATCGCATCGATGGTGTGACAGACCGCATGGAAGGGCAGAAGTTGGCGGGTCGATCCGAGCGCTCAAATGCCGAAGATCTCGACATGCTGCACGCGATCTCCGATTTCCAGACGAAGCAGAGCGGCTACGACGCCGCGCTGAAGTCCTACGCCATGGTGCAGCGCTTGTCGCTCTTCCAGTACCTCAACCAATGACCGGACTATGCATACCCCCGTGCAGGCGACCCGGGCCCAGGGAGACTTCCAGTGACTGACGCGATCCTTGGCCATGTCGCCCTGGGGTACTCGCCCTTCATCGACCGCCAGCGTGCCGTCGCGGCGACGCGCCTGACCGTGTTCCCGCTGAAGCCGGACGCCCAGCTCGATGCCGCCCAGTTCCTGCATGCGGTGGGCAGCGTGTGGCCCGCCGATGGCGCGCGCGTGTCCCTCAATGTCGCCAGCGAGACGCTGCTGCAGGACCTGCTCAAAACCGAGCCCGCGACCAACGTGATGATCGAGGTGCCCGCCTTCATGGCGGGCGACGAGGCCAACATCCCGGCGCTGCTCGCGCTGCACAAGCACGGCAATCCCATGCTCCTCAAGGGCCGGCCGATCAAGGAGTTGCCGCGCGAGGTGCTGCCCTGCTTCAAGTACTCGATCATCGACCTGGCCGACGACCGCCGCGCGACGGAGAACTATCCGCCCATCGACAGCGGCGTGCAGCGGACGATTCCATTCGTGCAGGCCGGCATCACCTCCGTGGCCGACATGGAGGCGAGCTTCCAGCGCGGCGCGGCGGCGGTGCTGGGCTGGCCCATCGACGATGCGGTGACCGTTTCCGTGGCCTCCGGCAAGCCGGCGGGCCACACCGACCTGCAGGTGATCGTCGAGCTGATCAACCGGGTGGACAAGCAGGAGGGGATCGAGCGGCTCGAGGGCACGCTCAAGCGCGATCCATCGCTGGCATTCAAGCTGATGCGCTACATCAACTCGCCGGCCTTCGGCCTGTCGGTGGAGATCAGCTCCTTCCGGCACGCGATCATGATGCTCGGCTACGAGCGCCTCAAGCGCTGGCTGGCGCTGCTGCTGGCCACGGCGGGCAAGGACAACAACCTCAAGCCCGTGATGTTCGCGGCCGTGCGCCGCGGGCTGCTGATGGAGGAGCTGGTGCGCAGCAGCGGTGATGACGAGATGCGCAGCGAGATGTTCATCTGCGGCGTGTTCTCGCTGCTCGACCGCATGTTCAAGCAGCCGTTCTCGGAGCTGATGCGCTCCATCCCCGTGCCTCAGCGCGTGTACCAGGCGCTGGTGGAGGGCGAGGGTCCTTACCAGCCGTACTTCGAGGTGGTCAAGGCCATCGAAGGCGAATCGCTCTACGACTTCCGCTCAGCGGCTGAAAGCATGCTGATGAGCGTGAGCGAGATCAACCGGGCGCAGATGCGCGCGCTGTCGGCGGCGTCTGAGCTGGATTGTTGAGGGGTGCCCGGTCTTGCCTTGAGGAAACGCCTGTCCTGCTCTCCTTCCCGTTCGCCATGAGCCCTTGAAGGGCCGGCTCCACGGGCGGGCAGGGCTTCGACAAGCTCAGCCGTCCTTCGAAAGGCTCAGGACGAACGGTGGTGGACCTGTCCCGAAGCGTCTGCTACAGCGTCAGCCGACCTCCCGTTCGCCCTGAGCCTGTCGAAGGGCCGGCTCCACGGGCGGCAGGGTTTCGACAAGCTCAGCCGTCCTTCGAAAGGCTCAGGACGAACGGTGGTGGACCTGTCCCGAAGCGTCTGCTACAGCGTCAGCCGACCTCCCGTTCGCCCTGAGCCTGTCGAAGGGCCGGCTCCACGGGCGGCAGGGTTTCGACAAGCTCAGCCGTCCTTCGACAAGCTCAGGGCGAACGGTGACGGACCTGCGGAGCGAAGCCGCAACGCTTGCCGCCCTCGGTTACTCCACCGCCCCCACCGTGCACTGCGCTGTGTTGCGCGCGACCCCGCGCTGGTCGGTCGGCGGGCAGTTGCGTCCGGCGCCGCGCAGCGGGCTGGTGGACGAGGGCCGCGCGGTGGGTGTCGGGCCGCCGTTGCCCGCCAGTGCCGCGAGCTGCGGATCGGCGAACACGATGCCGTTCACGCAAGGCGTGTCCGCCGCGCCGCCCACCACCCGGTAGCGTGGCCATTGCATGTCGTAGGCGCCCGTCGCGGGCGTGAAGTAGCACTGCATCGGCGAGCCGCCATCGGCCGTGGTGTTGTTCGCGAACACCGTGTTGTAGACCGGAAAGTTCATGTTCCCCGCCACCGCCGCGGCGAAGTACCCCTGGCCCCCACTCGACTTGTTGCCGGTGAAGGTTGCGTTGCGGATGGCTCCCTGGGCGTTCATGCTGCTCAACATCAGCGCGCCGCCGATGCCGGCCGTCGCCTCGTTGCCGGCGAAGGTGCTGTTGACCATGTCGAGCCGGCTCAGGTGCAGCTGCGCCGCGCCCGCCGCGCGCGCTACGTTGCCGCTGAAGGTGGAGGCGCGGATCTCCAGCGGGTTCTGGTTCATGAGGAATAGCGCGCCGCCTTGCCTGGCCCGATTGCCCTGGAACAGCGAGCGGTCGATGGTGAAGCGCCGCGGCGACACGTTCGCCGTGCGGCCGATGGCGCCGGCCAGCTCGTTGGCGCGGTTGTCCACGAACCTGGAGCCGCACACCATGATGTCGGTGTCGTCCTTGCCGTCGATCCCGATCGCGCCGCCGCTGCCGCCGGCGCCGCCCTGGTTCTCGTGACCCAGGCCCGGGCAGCCCATGGCCGCGCCGCCGTAGTAGTTCTGGCCCGTGCCGTTGGCCACGTTGTGCGTGAACACGCTGTTGTAGAACCGCCCGTTGCTCTGCAGCAGGCCCACCGCGCCGTGGTTGGAGCCGCTGTTGCCGTCGAAGGTGGAGCCCACGATGGTCACGTCCAGCGAGCCCAGCGCATGGATGGCGCCGCCGCCCACATCGGGCCCCGGCGTGGCCGCCTTGTTGTTGCGAAAGGCCGAGTCCACCACCCACAGCTTGGCGTCCCTCACCTGGATGGCGCCACCGAAGCCGTCGGTGTAGCCGTAGGCGCAGGCGGGGTTCGACGGATTGGGCGGCACATAGTGCGTGCCCACGGCACGGCCGTTGGCGAACACGAGGCGCTGCACCTTGAGCCCGTAGTTGTTGGTGCGGTAGTTGGGCCGGATGAGGCTGAAGATGCGCGTGGTGCCGCCGCCATCCAGCGTGACCTTGTGGCCGCCGTCGATCACGATGTTGCGATCGGTGGGGACGTCGATGGTGCGCGTGATCGGAATGGTGACCGGCTCCGGGCCGCAGTTGAAGGTCACCACCGAATGCGAGGCGATGGCCGTGCGCAGGGCCGCTTCGGTGCAGCTTTGCGGCGTGCCGTTGCCCACGCTGGGCGCCACGCCCGAGGTGCTCGCCGGGCCGATGGGCGGCGTGCAGACGGCCGCGGTCGTGGGCGCGGCGCTCGTGCTGTTTGTCATCTCGCATTGCTTCACGATGCCGTAGGCCGGGTCGCCGCCGAAGTAGGCGTTGGTGCACTGGCCGCTGTTCGTGACGGATTTAGTGATCCACGACGAGCCCGAGCCGTAGCGCACGGTCTGCGTGCCGTTGACCGTGAACGATTGCCCTTCCGAGGCGATCCGGGTCCACGTGGTGGTCTGGGCGAGGGCGGGGAGGCAGAGGGCGGCCAGCAGGGCCGGCATGAAGGAACGCAGTGCAACGCGAGGCAGGCGGTGGTACGGCATGTGGCGGTCGCGAAGTGGGCAGGGGCCGTCGATGCCGAGCCCCTCGAAGCGCCGCGGATCTTAGGGAGCGAGAGCGGTGGCGGTACACCTCGCGGCCCAACGCATACACCTGTTGCACCGGCCCTTACATCGAGGGCCGATCCACGTCAGCTTGTGCCGTGTTTGGTCCGCTGCCGTGCTGGGAAGGTGTGAACGAATTCCGAACGCATTCCGTCAAAAACGGTGGTCGGCTCAGTGTCTTCGCCAACGCGCGACGCGACGAGGATGTCTAAAGTCAGGCCACGCACGAGCCGGCATCGCGCACGCCGCGTTGCCGGTCGCTCGCCAGGAGACACGCCGTGACCGACCTCGCCGCCGAATACCAGGCCCTGGCCCACTACCGCCCCACGCACAAGGTCCGCTTCGTCACGGCCGCCTCGCTGTTCGATGGTCACGATGCGGCGATCAACATCATGCGGCGCATCCTCATCGGCATGGGCGCCGAGGTGATCCACCTCGGCCACAACCGCTCGGTGGAGGAGGTGGTGACCGCTGCGCTGCAGGAAGACGTGCAGGGCATCGCGGTGAGTTCGTACCAGGGCGGGCACGTCGAGTACTTCAAGTACATGATCGACCTGCTCAGGGCGCGCGGCGGCGAGCACATCCAGGTATTCGGCGGAGGCGGCGGCGTGATCGTGCCCGCGGAGATCGCCGAGCTGCAGGCCTATGGCGTGGCGCGCATCTACAGCCCCGAGGACGGCCAGCGCATGGGCCTGGCCGGCATGGTGGGCGAGATGCTCATGCGGTGCGACGGCGATCTCTCCGGCCATGCGCCGAAGCGGCTGGAGGCCATCCGAGGGGGTGGCCCCGAGGCGTGGCGGGCGCTCGCGCAACTCGTCACGGCGCTGGAGAACGGCCGTGTCGCCGAGACGCTGAAAGCCGAGCTGCACGAGCACGCCAGGTCGCTGCGCGTGCCGGTGCTCGGCATCACCGGCACGGGCGGGGCGGGCAAGTCCAGCCTCACCGATGAGCTGATCCGCCGCCTGAGGCTGGACCAGGACGATCGCCTGGCACTGGCCGTGATCAGCATCGATCCCTCGCGGCGCAGGAGCGGCGGGGCGCTGCTCGGCGACCGCATCCGGATGAACTCCATCGCCAGCTGGCCCCGCGATGGGGCGACCGAGGCCGCGACGCCGGTCTACATGCGCAGCCTCGCCACCCGCGAAACCGGCCGCGAGATCAGCCCCGCGCTGCCCGACGTGGTGGCTGCCTGCAAGGTTGCGGGCTTCGACCTCGTGATCGTAGAGACCTCGGGCATCGGCCAGGGCGATGCAGCCATCGTGCCGCTGGTCGACGTGCCCGTGTATGTCATGACGCCCGAGTACGGCGCGGCCAGCCAGCTCGAAAAGATCGACATGCTCGATTTCGCCGAGTTCGTGGCGATCAACAAGTTCGATCGCAAGGGCGCGGCCGACGCGCTGCGCGATGTGGCCAAGCAGGTGCTGCGCAACCGCGAGGCCTTCAGCGCGAAGCCCGAGGACATGCCGGTGTTCGGCACCGTCGCCAGCCGCTTCAACGACGACGGCGTGACCGCCCTGTACCAGGCGCTGCGCGAGCGCCTGGCGCCGCTGGGCCTGCCCGTGCGCGCCGGCCGGCTGCCGCGCGTACAAACCCGCCACAGCACGGATCAGGTGCCCATCGTGCCCCCCGCGCGCGTGCGCTACCTGGCTGACATCGCCGAGACCGTGCGCAGCTACAAGCGCCACGCCCGCGACCAGGCCGCCCTTGCCCGCGAGGCGCAGCAGCTGCGCGCCGGCGCCCGCATGCTGCGCGATGCGTCGCCCTCGTCCGATGCGCTGGTGACACTCGAAACGCTCGCCGACGAGCGCGAGGCGCGGCTCGATGCTCACGCGAGGAAGCTGCTCGCCATGTGGCCCAGCATGCAGCAGGCGTATGCCGGCGACGAGTACGTGGTGAAGATCCGCGATCGGGAGACCCGCACCGCGCTCACCCATACCACGCTGTCGGGCCACAAGATCCGCAAGGTCGCGCTGCCCCGGTATGAAGACCACGGCGAGCTGCTGCAATGGCTGCTGCTGGAGAACGTTCCCGGCTCCTACCCCTACACCGCGGGCACCTTTGCCTTCAAGCGCGAGAGCGAGGATCCGACCCGCATGTTCGCCGGCGAAGGCGATGCTTTCCGCACCAACCGGCGCTTCAAGCTGCTCTCCGCCGGCATGCGGGCGCAGCGCCTGTCCACAGCCTTCGACAGCGTCACGCTCTACGGCCACGACCCCGATGCCCGGCCCGATATCTACGGCAAGGTCGGCAACTCGGGCGTCTCGATCGCTATGCTGGACGATATGAAGGTGCTGTATTCGGGATTCGACCTGTGCAGCCCAGACACCAGTGTGTCCATGACCATCAACGGCCCGGCGCCCACGATCCTGGCGATGTTCATGAACACCGCCATCGACCAGCAGCTGGAGAAGTTCGTGGCCGACAACGGGCGCGAACCCACCGACGACGAGGCGGCCAAGGTCCGCGCCTGGGTGCTCGCCAGCGTGCGCGGCACCGTGCAGGCCGACATCCTCAAGGAAGACCAGGGCCAGAACACCTGCATCTACTCCACCGAGTTCAGCCTGAAGGTGATGGGCGATATCGCCGAGTACTTCGTGCACCACCAGGTGCGCAACTTCTATTCGGTGAGCATCTCCGGCTACCACATTGCCGAAGCCGGCGCCAACCCCATCTCGCAGCTCGCCTTCACGCTGGCCAACGGCTTCACCTTCGTGGAGGCGTACCTCGCGCGCGGCATGCACGTCGACGACTTCGCGCCCAACCTGAGTTTCTTCTTCAGCAACGGCATGGACCCGGAGTACACGGTGCTCGGCCGCGTGGCGC
>CBINBY010000023.1:0-54257 GCA_966248995.1 uncultured Burkholderiales bacterium
CGGGGGGCCTGCGAGGTGACGACGCTTGCGGTCGTCGTCGTGATCGTCATGGCGTCTCCAGATCAGGGGATGCGCGTCGACGCCAGCCCGAGCGCACGAGCCAGTCGACATCGGCATCGATGGCGTTCTGGCGAAGGCGCTCGGACGCGTGTTCGCCGCGGCACCGTTCGCGGTCTTCGTCGAGGGCGTCGAGTGCGAGGCGCTGGGCGCCGACACGCTGCTGCAGCGCGGCCTGCTGCGCGTCGGCGGTGTTGCGCTGCACGGCGAGCGCGGCCAGCCGCCGCTGCACGTCGCTGAGGTAGGCCAGGGCCCGGTAGGCCTGCGCCGGATCGATGCGGCCCGAGGTCGGCGCGCGGGCCGAGCGCGCGAGCGCTTCGAGGCGGGCGCCGAGGGCCTGCGCCTCGTCGCGCAGCGCGGTCGCGTGGGCCGTCGCCGTCGCGAGTTCGCGCTGCAGCGCCTCAAGCTGCCATTGCGCCTTCAGGCGCACGGGTTCGAGGGCGTAGGCGAAGCCGCGGAGGTCCTGGGTCATGGCCGTCCTCCGAGCAGTGCGCCCAAGCGGCGCAACGCGTCAACGCGCGGCATGCCGCCGTCGGACTGCCGCAGGAAGTCGACGAGGCTCGACTCCAGGTCGATGGCCTTGTCGAGCGCCGCGTTGGTGCCGCGTTCATAGGCGCCGATGTCGACCAGCTGCCGGTTGCGGTCGAGCAGCGCGAGCAGCTCGACGGCCTGCACCGCAAGGCCCATCTGCTCGCGAGAAACGAGGTCCGGCATCAGCCGGCTGACGCTCTTGAGCGCATCGATCGCGGGATACATGCCCCTGTTGGCGAGCTGCCGCGACAGCACGATGTGCCCGTCGAGCGTGGCCCGCAGGCAGTCGGTGACGGGTTCGTTGAGGTCGTCGCCTTCCACCAGCACGGTCAGTAAGGCGGTGATGGAACCACCGGACGCTGCCGTGCCGCACCGCTCGCACAGTTCCGGCAACTCGGCGAAGACCGACGGGGTGTAGCCGCGGGCCGTCGGCGGTTCCCCTGCCGACAGGCCCACCTCGCGACGCGCCATCGCGAAGCGCGTGATCGAATCCATCGTGAGCAGTACCTGCTGGCCCCGGTCGCGGAAGTACTCGGCGATCGTGACAGCCGCATGCGCGGCGCGCAGGCGCGCGAGCGCCGGCTGGTCCGAGGTGGCGACGACCACGACCGAGCGGGCGAGACCCTGCGGCCCCAGCTGCTTGTCGATGAACTCGCGGACCTCGCGGCCCCGTTCGCCGATCAGCGCGATCACGTTGATGTCGGCGCGGACGTGCCGCGCGATCATCCCGAGCAGCGTGCTCTTGCCGATGCCGCTGCCGGCAAAGATGCCGACGCGCTGCCCCTGGCCCAGCGTCAGCAGCGTGTCGATCGTCCGCACGCCGGTTTCCATCACCTCGGTGATGCGCGGCCGGTGCATCGGGTTGATCGGGCGGGCTTTGACCGGTCGGCGTTGCGCACTCCACGGGTCCGGCCGGCCGTCGAGACCGTGCCCGAAGCCATCGATCACGCGGCCCAGGAGCGATTCACCCACGACGATGGACGGCATCTCGCCGGTGGCCGTGACGACGCAGCCGGGAGCGAGGCCCTGCGACGAACCGTACGGCATCAGCATGATTTGGCCGGCGCGCATGCCGACCACTTCCGCCATCAGCGGGTTGTCGTCGCCGCGCACGGCGATCTCGCACACCTCGCCGAGCGCCGCGTCGGGGCCGCTCGCCTCAATCATCAGGCCCGACAGCTGCCGGACCGTGCCCGTGCGCGCCAACAGGCGGGCGCGGCGGGTGGCGTCGGTGAGGGTGTGCAGCAGCGTCATGTCAGCGCGGGGTCGAGTCGGTGGCGGCGACGCGCAGCCACAGGTCGCGCAGGCGTTCGAGCTGGCGGTCTAGCCGGGTGTCGAGCGTGCCCTGGGCCGAGTCGACGAGGCAGGCGCCGCGCGTCAGCGCGGGATCGACTTGCCAGTCCACGGCGGGATGCGCGGCCGGCAGCGATGTCTCGGCAATCACGGCGAAGTCGTCTGGATGGAGGCGCACGCGCAGCACGGGCGTGTCCGGCACCTGCGCAATCGCATGGCGGACAAGGGCCGCCACACCGTCGCGTGAGACGACCGCATCGCCGACGATGCGGCAGACCGCCGCGAACGCCAGCGCAACGGCATCGGCCTCGATTGCGTCGAGTCGGCGGGTCACCCCCACGTCGAGGGCGTCGAGGACTTGGTTGAGGCGCTCCGTCCACGCGGCATGCGCCTGGCGCCGCTCCTCAGCCTGCGCGTCGGCGCGTGCCTGCCACTGCTGGACGTGCTGGCGCACCGCATCATCGATCCGCGCCTGCGCGTCTTTCATCCCGGCCTGCAGCCCTTCGGCGTGCGCCCGCTCGCGCGCGGCGCGGACCTCATCGACAGACGGGACCGGCGCGGGTGCCAGGGATGGGCGCCCGGCGGACCAGGAGGGCAGCACCGGCGATGCCTTGGCCTCCGCGGCCTGGGTGCCGACGGCGTGGCGATGGCGCGGCAAGGCAAGCGTGCGCGGCTGGGCGGGCTGCGCTACGTCGCGCAGCACGGCCGGCTTCACGGTCCTGTCCTTCATCGGCGACTCCAGCGGAAAAGGCCGCGAGCTCCGCGGGCCGAAGCGGCAGCCGCTCGGCGGCCCTGCCGTTCGAGACGCACAGCCAGGGCTTCCACCAGCAACTCGCTGACCGCGCCGCTCGCGACCGCCATACCTGCGCGCAGTTCCTCGATGCGCCGGCGTCGGGTGGGCCCGAGGCGTTCGAGCACGCCGTTCCGCCACGGCCAGTCGCCGGCCCGCAGCAGGCGCGCCACCAGCGCGTCGGGTTCACCCTGCAGCAGGTCGGCGACCTCGACCGCCGTGGCTGTATCCAGCCGCTGCCGCGGCGATGCGGCGGGAACCGGTGCACGAGCGCTGCCGGTGAGCACCTGGTCGAGCAGGCGGGGATCGGTCGGCACGCCTAGTGTTGCGAGTTCGGCCAGCAGATGCTCGGCCTCACTGCGGGCGGAGGCGGGCAGGCGGGCGAGCATCCACCGACGATCGGTCTCGACGAGCGTGTGCAGCAGCAGCGCCGCTTGCCGCGCGCCAGCGTCGGGGAGGGAGGTCACGGTGCAGCTCCTGCCTGAGGGGAGTCGGCGTCCAGCCAGCCGCGCAGGCGCGCGAGCGCTGCGTCGCGCTCGGCCGCGTTCAGCGGCCGCTGGCGCGGGCTTCTGCTCGTCCAGAGCCACGCGGCCAGCGCGAGGGCGACTAACCCCACGAACGCGGCGAGCACGAGCGGGATCGACAGGTCGGACGCCTGCCGCGGTGCGGCTGGTGCGGGCGCGAGTTCGTGCGCGGCAGGTGCAGCGATTGGCGCCGCATCGGCGTCCGATGCTGCTGGCCCGTGCAGTCCACCGAAAGGCTGCACCACGACGACATCGCCGCGTGCCGGCGATGCGCCCACCGCAGCCGCGAGGAGCGCCTTCGTCTTCTCGACCTGTTCGGCGTCGAGCGGCGCCTTGATGATCGCGAGTACCTGCAGGCTGCGCACGGAGCCGGGTTGGGATACGACCTGCTCGACACGGCGTCCGACCTGGTACTCCGTTTCGCGCTGCGAGTTGGACGACGCGCGTGTGGCGTCGCGGACGCCGGGGGTCGGTACAACATCTTCCTTGATCGTCTCGCGCTCGCGCACGATGACACCGGTGACGGCCTCGCCCGGCTGCACCGGCGGTGCGATGAGGTCCTCGGTCGTGCGACGGACCTGGTTCATGTCCAGTACGACATCGACGCTCGCGAGAGCACGGCCGGGACCGAAGGCCCGGTCGAGCACCTGCGACGCCTTGTGGGACAGAAGCGCCTCGATGTCCCGCTTCAGCTCGATCTGTGGCGACGCTTCCGCACCCGTTTCGCCGCCGGGTACCGCCGTGCGTGTCAAAGCCACGCCGGACGTGTCGACGATCGTGACATCCTGCGGGCCGATGCCGGCGACCGCTGCGGCGACGAGTCGCTGGATGCCGCGCACCTGCTCGGCTCGCAGCACCTGGCCCTGCTTCAGGCCGAGCGTGACCGCTGCCTTCGCCTTGCCCTGGTCTCGCTTGAAGAGGCCTTCCTCGGGGAACGCGAGGTGTACGCGTGCCGACTCCACCTCGGCCAGCGACAGGATCGTGCGCGTGATCTCGCCCTGCAGTGCCCGCTGGAAGTTCACTTTCTGGGCGAACTCCGTCATGCCGAAGTCGGTGTTGTTGAACAGCTCGAAGCCGACCGCGCCGTGCAGCGGGAGATCCTTGCTCATCAGCTTCAGGCGCGTCTGGTGCAGCGTCTTGCGGTCGACGAGGATCGTCGTGCCGTCGGCCGCCAGTTCGTACGGGACCTTCATGCGGTCGAGTTCGGCCGTCATCGCGGCCGCGTCCTGCGGCGACAGGTTGCCGAACAGGATGTCGCGGTCGGTGCGCAGCAGCCACAGGCCGAGCGCGACCGTCGCCGCGACGATCAATGCGATGCCGGCCACGAGGCCGTACCGGGCCTGCGTCCCCAGCCCTTCCCAAAACGTTCTCAACTGCTGCTCCTTCGCTTGCGCCCGATGTCTGTTCGATCGATGGGGTGTTTCTTCACACCTGCATCCGCATCAGTTCCTGGTACGACTCCAGCAGGCGGTTGCGGACCTGCAGCATCAGCTGGAACGACATGCGGCTTTCCTCCAGCCGCAACATCACCTGGTGCAGGTTCTCGACGTTGCCGGTGGCGAGCGACTGCAGATCGGCCTGCGAGGTCTGGAGCTGCGTGCTGACCTGCTGCAGGCCATTCGAAACCATCTGGCCGAACGACGTGGTGCCCGTCGCGCCCGCGGTCACGGCCGACACGGATGCAACCGGCGCGAGCGAAGGTTCCATCACTGGCACGACTGGTGCGATGAAGGGCACGCTCACTGGACGATCCTCCGCGCTGCGCGCTCCGGGATGAGCGCTTGGGAGCGGCCCGGCGCGCTCATGCGGCACCTCCGATCTCGAGCGCCTTCGCGGCCATCGAGCGCGCGATGTTCATCGCGGCGACGTTCGCTTCATAGGCACGCGATGCCCCGAGCATCGTCATCATCTCGGTCGCGGTGTCGACGCCGGGGTAGCTGACGTAGCCCTGGGCATCGGCCTGCGGGTGACCGGGGTCGAGCACCGTGCGCGCCGGCCGGCCGTTCGATTCGACCAGCGCGGTGGGGCCGGCCAGCGCCTGGCCGACGAGCGAGGCGAACCCGCCGGCGTACGACGCCTGCGTACCGACGGCCGATTGCGCGACCACGCGCAGCGCCTGGTAGCCGCGGCCGTCCGCCGACGACACGGTGTTGGCATTCGCGAGGTTCAGCGCAGCCACCTCGACGCGCAGCCGCTCGACGTCCATGCCGGTCGCGCTGATCGCGAAGGACTGGGAGTAGTTCATGGGTGGCTCCGGTGTCAGCGTTTGCCTTCGCTGACCGCACTGGCCAGGATCGACAGATGCCGGTTAAGGCCACGCACGAGGGCCTGGTAGTGCAGGTTGTTCTCGGCGAGCGCAGCGACTTCGGTGTCGACGTGCACGACGGCCGGGCCGCCGTTGATCGATCGCTCGGGATCGATGCGGACCTGCAGCGAGGGCGCCGCGCTCGCGCGCAGTCCGTCCTCGACCTGTGCCGCGAACGACGGGCGCATCGGCACGTAGCCCACGCTGCTGGCGTTGGCAATGTTCGTCGCGATCACCTGCTGGCGCAGCGTGGCGGCATCCAGGGCCAGCGAGAGTGATGCCGTCGTGACGGCTTCGGGGCCTAGACTCATGGGAGGACTCCTTCGAGGGGGATCACTGGACGACGAGGTCCGCGTGGAGGGCGCCCGCAGCCTTTACGGCCCGCAGGATCGAGATGACGTCGCGCGGGCTGATGCGCATCCGAACGAGGGACTGCACCAGGTCGGCGACGGTGTTGTTGGCCGTGACGAAGCCGGTGTTCGCGCCGTCTGTCACGTCGACCCTGCTGTTCGTGACGGTCGCGGTGCGCACGCCGATGGAGGCAGGGCCGAAGGTTTGCGGTTGCGACACCGTGGTCTCGGCGTCGACGGACACGCGCAGCTCGCCGTGGGAGACCGCGACTTTCGAGATGCGCACGTCGCCGCCGGCCACCACGGTGCCGGTGCGCTCGTTGATCACCACGCGTGCGCGGCGGTCGGGATCGACGAGCACGTTTTCGAGCCGTGCGAGGAACGCAACGGGCCGATGGCGTTCGGATTCGGGCACGCGCACGTCGATGCCCGACGCGTCGCGAGCTTCGGCGATCGTGCTGCCGAAGCTCGCATTGATCGCCGTCGCGACGCGGTCCGCGGTGGTGTAGTCGGCGTCCTGAAGCACGAAGGTGACCGACGCCTGGTCGTCGTGCGGTGCGGTCCGCAGGCCCACTTCCACGGTGGCGCCCGAGGGCACCGACCCGGTGGTGGGGTGGTTCTTCTGCACGACATTGCCGTTCGCGTCGTAGCGGTAGCCCCCGATCGACAGCGGTCCCTGCGCGAGCGCGTACGTGCGGCCGTTCGCGGCCTTCAGCGGCGTCAGCAGCAGCGTGCCGCCCAGCAGGCTGCGCGCGTCGCCGCTCGACGTCACGTTGATGTCGAGCGTGTCGCCTTCGCGGGCGAAGGGCGGCATCGCCGCGGTGACCATCACGACCGCGACGTTGCGGCTCTGCACCTGGTCCGGCGAGACGGCCAGGCTGAACTGGGACAGCACGTTCGCGAGGGCCTGGCGCGTGGTGCGGTTGGTCGGCGAATCGCCGGTCCCCGCGAGGCCGGTCACGATGCCGTAGCCGATCAGCGCGTTGTCGCGCCAGCCCTGGATCTTGCCGAGGTCCTTGACACGGATGGCATCGGCGCTGGCCCGTGCCGTGGCGGCTTGCGCGGGACGCGGCGGCAGTGCGACGCCGAGCGCGAGCGACAGCGCGGCTGCAGCGAGGAATCGTGCGTGCATCACAGCCCCATCCAGTCCATGACCTGGCGCCACCACGCGGGCTTCTGGCGCGCGGCGAGTTCGCCTTCGCCGACATAGGTGATCTTCGCGTCGGCGAGTCGCGACGACGCGACGACGTTGGTGTCGGAGATGTCCTGCGGTCGCACGCGGCCCGTGACATGGATGCGCTGCTGTTCGTCGTTGATCAGCAGCAGCTGTTCTCCGGCAACGCGCAGGTCGCCATTCGGGGCAAGCTCGACGACAGTCACCGTGAGCTGCGCAAGCAGCTTGCCAGAGCGGGTGGTGCGGCCGCCGCCGTCGAATTCGCCATTCACCCCGATGCCGGCGTTCACGGTGGGCACGTGGGCGCGCGTGAGGTCCGCGGATATGTCGTTGCGGCGACGGGTACCCGTGTCCGCATTGGCGGTGGCCGACGCGTTCTCGAGGATCTGGATCGTCAGGACGTCACCGACCTTGTAGGCGCGGTTGTCCGCGGCGACCGGCCGGAAGGTCTTCTCGTCGTAGAGGCTCTGCGCCGACGCCGGCGTAGAGCCTGCGGCGAACGCGATCAGCACCCAGCACAGCAGGGAACGTGGCTTCATGGTTGGAGTTGCACCTGGTTCGGCCCGACGACGCGGGCAAGGAGCGAGGCACCCGCGCGGCCGTTCATCCGGACAAGGACCTGCTCGCCGGGGCGGCCGTCCTGCAGCGCCTCGGCGGACGCCTCGAGGGAGATGGCGCCGAGGCGCGAACGCACCGTCACGCGATCACCGCGAGACACGGCGGGTTGGGATTCGACATGGGCGGCGGTGAGTACCTGTCCCTTGAGCACGGCGCGGCGCAGGCGCAGGGCCGCGAAGGCGGCATCGACCGGCAGGGGCGGGGCCGCGAGGCCGGCGAGGTCGATCTCGACGGCGTCGAAGGCGTCGCGGTCCAACGCGCGGCGCGGGGAGACGTCGTTGCGGGCGACCCACGCGGTCCCTTGGACCTCCACACGGACCGGAACCATCGCCGTGCGGACGTATCTTCCGTCCGACCACAGTTCCACCGGCACCGCAATGCGACGGGCCGGCCACGAGCCGTCGACCGGCGCGCGGGCGCGCAGGTCGGGCTGTTCGCCAGCGGGCACGGCCCAGTCCGCGTCGGGGCAGTCGGCGGCGGCACGAACGTGGACCGATGCGGGCACCGCCGCTGTCGCGACGGCGCTGTCCTCCGCCGCGCGGCACACGTCCGCCGCACGGATCGGACGACCCGCGCGCGAGATGCGTACCGTGTCCGCGCCGCCCCATGCGATCGAGGGAAGCTGAGGTGCGGCGCGCATAAGCCAGGCCGCCACGCGCGTGCGGTCGAGGCGCAACTCGTCGCCGAAGCGCGGGGCGGCGCCGAGGTCCAGCATCGCGGTGGCCTGCACGCGATCGGTATCGGCTCCCTCAAGGCGGGCAATGTCGCCGAGCCGGACGTGCCGGCCCTCGACGCGCGCATCGGCCAGCAGCTCCGCGCGCCACGCCGGCGCCGGATCCGCGCGCGACGTCAGCGCGACGGCCATCAGGCCCGCGGCCAGCCACAGGAGCCGATGGACCTTCATCAGCGGCGCAATCCGTTCACCATGCCGAGCATTTCGTCGGACGCCTGTACGACCTTGACGCTCGCCTCATACGCGCGCTGGGCCATCATGAGGTTGACCATCTCGTCGACGAGCTTGACGTTGGAGCCCTCGAGGTAGCCCTGGCGCACGGCGCCGAGCGAATCCGAGCCCGCGCGGCCCGCGATGGGCTCACCGGATGCGGCCGTTGCGCGGTACTCGTTGTCGCCGCGGGCTTCGAGGCCGGACGCGTTGGTGAAGCGCACCGTGTCGAGCTGGCCCAGTTCGACGAGGGCCGTCTGGTCCGGCATGCGCACGAGCACGCGGCCGTCCTGTTCGATGGTCAGGGACTGCGCGGTCTCCGGTACCGCGATGGCAGGCTTGAAGGGGTGGCCGGCCTGCGTCGCGAGCAGCCCATCAGTGCCGACCTTGAGCGATCCGCCGCGCGTGAAGGCAGAGGTGCCGTCCGGGAGGGTCACCTCGAAGAAGCCCTCGCCGGAAATCGCGACGTCGTACATCGAGTCGGTCTTCTTAATGTCGCCGAGGTCGAAGACCTTCGCGATGCCCGTGACGCCGACGCCCATGCCGGTACGCCGCATCTCGTCGAGGCCGGTCAGTGACGGTGCATCGGAGCCCGTGGAGCGGAGCGCCGTGTCGCGCGCCATCAGGTCGACGAAGCTGACCCGCGACCGCTTGTATCCGACGGTGTTGACATTGGCGAGGTTGTTCGCGACGGCATCGACGTTCATCTGCTGCGCGTGCATGCCGGTGGCGCCGATGTACATGGAATCGAGCATGGAGGGTCCTCGTTCTGGGCGTGGAAGGGAGGGAGGCTCAAGCGTCGCCGAGCTTGCGGACGGCGGAGCCGACTAGGTCGTCGTACCCCTGGACGATGCGCTGGACCGATTCGAAATGGCGCATCGTCTGCATCAGGTCGACCATCTCCTGCGCGTGCTGGACGTTGGCGTTCTCGAGGAAACCCTGGCGCACCTGCACGTCGGCCTCGGCCAGCGCGACGCCGTGCTCGCCGCCCGCGTACAGGCCGCCCCCGAGCGGGCGCAGCGAGGCCGAAGGGTCGAACGCGACGATCTTCAGTCGGTCCAGCGTGCGGCCGGCCTGCATCACGCGGCCCGCGGCGTCCACCGTGAACGGGCCGTTGGACAGCACGATGTCTCCGCCCTGGCCTTGCACGGGCTGGCCTTGCGACGTGACGAGGCGACCGCGCGCGTCGAGCTGGAAATCCCCCTGGCGCGTGTACGCAGGGCCTTCGGCGGTCATCACTTCGAAGTAGCCTGTCCCGGCGATCCCGAGGTCGAGGTCGCGGGCCGTCGCCCGTAGGGTGCCGGCACGCATGTCGCGCACCAGATCGAAAGGCTGCAGTGCAGTGACCGACGTGGTGGTTTCCGCTTGGGTGACCGTGGCGCCGCCCATCGCCTGGGCGAACGACGGCGACAGCGTGGGGTCGGCGCGGGTCACCAGCATCTGACGCTTGTATCCGGGCGTGGAGACATTGGCGATGTTGGTGCCGATCTGGTCGATCCGGGCGGCATCCTGCTGCATCGAGCGCAGGGCAATGGCGAGGATCTCTTGCATGAGTGGTTCCTGGGAAATCGGGCGGTCAGGCGCCGACCACGGCGTAGGACTTGAGTTCGATCGCCTGCGGTACCTCGGTCATCGACAGGATGCGCAGGTGCGGCAGCACGCGTTCCGACAGCGCCCGCAGGTGGCGCCGGAGGTCCGGTGCACACAGGAGCACCGGGAGCAGGTTGTGTTTCATCATCCGTTCGGACAGTGTCACGAGTCGGCCCATGAACTGCTCGGCGAGCTTCGGGTCGATGATGAGCGGCTGGCCGGTCTCGGCCTGCCGCACGCTGTGCATGAACTGGCTCTCCATCGCGGGGTCGAGCGTCATCACCTGCAGGGCCGCCGCTTCGCCGAGCAGCTGCTGGCAGATCGCGTGGCCCAGGCGATGGCGCACGCGTTCGGTGAGGTAGCCGATGTCCTTGCTCGCGCGACCTGCGTCCGCGAGCGTCTCGAGGATCGCCTCGATGTGGCGGATGCTGACCTTCTCGCGCAGCAGGCCCTGCAGCACGCGCTGGACCTCGGTCAGCGCGAGGACGGTGGGAATCAGCTCCTCGACCAGCGACGGCTGCGTTTGACGCACGCGGTTGAGCAGTCGGTCGACTTCCTGGCGGGTTAGCAGCGTCGCGGACTCGCGACGCAGCACTTCTGTCAAATGGGTCATCAGCACCGTCGGCGCATCGACGAGCGTGTAGCGTGCGGCGGCGGCGGCTTCCCGCTGCGTGGTGTCGATCCACAGCGCTGGCAAGCCGTAGGTCGGGTCGCGTGTGACCTCGCCAAGGATCGCGGAGGTGTCGCCCGCGGGGTGGATGGCCAGCAGCTTGTCGGCCCGGGCCTCTCCGCGGCCGACTACGACGCCGTCGATGTGGATCTCGTAGCGATCGGCGCCCAGCCGCGCCAGGTCCTTGAAGCGCACGCGCGGCAGCACGAGGCCGTACTCCTGCGCGTGCTGCTTGCGGAAGCTGCCGATGCGGTCCATGAACAGGCCGCCGGGCTGGGCAACCTGTTCGCTCCACCGGCTGCCGACCTGCACCTCGATCGGCTCGACCGGCAGGAGGGCATACGGATCCGCGTCTTCCGCCTCGACGGTCGCGGTGGCCCCGCCGGCATCGACGGTCGGGTTCGCGGCGGCGGTTCGCCGCACGACCCACCAGACGGCGAGCACTACCGTCAACAGGATGAGCGCCGGCCAGGCGGGAATGCCGGGCAGCAGCAGCAGTCCGCACAGCGCGGCGGCAACGAGCAGCAGCGTCTTCGGGAACGACGTGATCTGCCGCAGCACCTCCTGGCTGAGGTTGCCGTCCGAGGCCGAGCGGGTGACGATGATGCCGGTACCCACCGCGATCACGAGCGCAGGCACTTGCGTGACGATGCCGTCGCCGATGGTCAGCAGCGTGTAGGTCTGCAGTGCCTGGCCCCACGGCATGCCCAGCTGCATCACGCCGATCACAATCCCGCCGACGATGTTGATCAGCATGATGATGATGCCGGCGATCGCATCGCCCTTAACGAACTTGCTCGCGCCGTCCATCGCACCGTAGAAGCCCGCTTCTTTCTCGAGGTTCTTGCGCCGCCGCTGCGCTTCTGCCTGGTCGATGAAGCCCATGTTCAGGTCCGCATCGATGCTCATCTGCTGGCCCGGCATGCTGTCGAGCGTGAACCGGGCCGCCACTTCGGAGACCCGCTGCGCGCCGTTCGTGACCACGACGTACTGCACGACGATCAGGATCAGGAAGACGATCAGCCCGATCACGTAGTTGCCGCCGACAACGTACGCGCCGATGGCGCCGATCACCTTGCCGGCGCTGGCTTCCGAGAGGATCAGCCGCGTCGCCGCGACGTTCAGCGAGAGGCGGAACAGTGTCGCGATCAGCAGCAGCGACGGGAAAGTGGAGAACTCCACCGGCCGCGCCATGTAGAACGTCAGCAACAGGATCAGGAATGCGAAGCTGAAGTTCGTGAGCAGCAGGAAGTCCAGCACGCCCGAGGGTACCGGGGCGAACAGGATCACGAGGATGCCGAGCACCAGCACGACCATCGCGATGTCGCTGTGCTTGCCGAAGATGCGCTGCAGGGCGTTCATGCCACCCCCGCCGTGTCGCGGGCGCGCCGCATTGCGAGGATCCACACCATGATGCGCGCGACGTCTGCGTAGAGCGCCGGTGGCACGTCCTGGTCGATGTCCATGCCGAAGTAGATGGCCCTCGCGACGGTACGGTTCTGCACTACCGGGATGCGCTTGGCGGCGGCGATGCGGCGCATCGCTGCGGCCATCCCACCGGCCCCCTTGGAGAGTAGCTGCGGCGCGGCCATTTCACCGTGCCTGTAGCGCAGGGCCACCGCGAAGTGGGTCGGGTTCGTGATCAGCACGTCCGCGCTGCCCGTCTTCGACAGCGCCATGCTGCGCTTGAGCATCTCGCGGCGCAGTTCACGCAGCCGCGAGCGTATGCGCGGATCGCCCTCCCGGTGCTTCACCTCGTCCTTCAGCTCGCGTTTGCTCATGCGCATGTTCTTCGCGAACTCGCGCCGGCTGAAGCCGAGGTCGATCGCGGCGATGACGCCGAGCGCCAGCGAGAGCCGCAGGCATAGCGAGGCGATGTCGTCGAGGAGCAGCCGGGCAAACGCCAGCGGCGGGCGGCCGGCGAGCTGGTAGAACTGCGGCACCAGCGCACTCAGCGCCCCGTAGACCACCAGTGCCAGCACGACCAGCTTGACCATTGCGCGGCCCGCGTCGAACAGCGTTCGGATCGAGAACACCCGCTTGAAGCCGTTGACCGGGTTCAGGCGATTCCAGTCGGGCTGGATCGGATGGGCCGATAGCACCGGGCCGGTCTGCAGCACGTTGCCGAGGATGGCCGCCACCATCACGGTGGCGAGGACCGGGATGAGCAGCGTGAGCGCCGCGCGGAGTGACTGTTCGACGAACTCCCACAGAAGCTCGGTGTGCCCTCGCGCTGCGCCGATGCGCTTCAGCAGTTCGCCGTCGAACCGGAACTGCGCGACGAGCAGGTCCCAGCCCATGGCATAGAAGTACACGACAGCCACAGCGAAGACCACGGCCGACACGACGTCGGCACTACGCGCGACCTGGCCCTTGCGCCGGGCCTGTTCGAGCTTGTAGGGGGTGGCCGCATCGTTGCGGTCGAGTTCCTGTTCCATTACGGAAACACCATCCCCCAAGTCCGAAAGACGGACGCATTCACGCGTTCGATGACACCCGTCAGCGCCACCAGCGCGGCGGACAGGGCAGCGATGCCGACGACGACCTTCAGCGGGATCGCCAGCATGAAGGTGTTCATCTGCGGCAGGTTGCGCGCGAGCACGCCGAGGCCCACCTCGACGAGCAGCAGGCAGAACACCACCGGCGCGACCATCGCGAAGCCGAGGGTGAACATGGACGAGCTCTGCTGGATGAGAGCGGCGGCCGCGCTGTCGAACACCCACGGCGTGCCGACCGGGATGCGGTCGACGCTGAGGGCCAGCCCGCGTAACACGTTGTGGTGTGTGTCGGTTACCCAGAACAGCACGATCGACAGCTGCGTGAGGGCGCTGGTGATGATCGGAACCTGCTGCTTCGTGACGGGATCAAGAACCTGTCCCATCCCGAAGCCCATCTGCACGTCGAGCAGCCGTCCGGCGAACGAATAGGCCGTGAAGGCGACGTTGATGCCGATGGCAAGCAGGGCGCCGAGCGTGACTTCGCTGGTGCCGGCTGCGATCAGTGCACCGACGCGATGATCCCCGGGGATGCCACGCGGTCCCAGGGCCAACGCGAGCACCAAGGCCAACACAAGCCCAAGCAGGACGCGGACTGTGGGGGGAATCGATGTCGCCGAGAGTGGCATCGCGAACAGCAGCAGGCCCGCGACGCGAAGCGCAAGCAACAGTGTGGCGATGCCCCAGGCGTTGATCGCCGGGAACAGATCGAGCCAGGGCATGTTCGTTTCAGAACATGGCTGGAATGCCGGACCACAGGCGTGTCGAGAAGGACGCGAGCGTTCTCAGAATCCACGGACCGAACACCACCAGGCTGACGGCAGCCGTGAGCAACTTCGGAATGAACGTGAGAGACATCTCCTGGACCTGGGTCACGACCTGGAGAACGCTGATGAACAGCCCTACCACCATCGTCAATCCCAGCACGGGGAGGCAAACAAGAAGCCCCGTCCAAAACAATTCCGCAAGCATGCGCAATGCAAGATCTGCATGCATGACTAACCCTCCCCGTACTGTCGAGCTTCTTCTGACCGCTCCGATGCGCATCATGTGTGCGCATCGGAGCAAAAAGTCTAGTGCAGGCGTCGGCGTTGAGGAAGGGTTTCCACCCTCAGTCCCCCTCAGGAGGGGGACTGAGGGGAGATCTTCAGTCTGTGGGCCCAGAAGCCGCGACCTCAATGAGCTGCAATCTGTGGACGTTGAGATCAGCGACGACATGCTGTGGTGCCTCGACGCACTGCGTTGGGCGAGAGCCGACCTTCAGCGCTCATGCCGGATGGCGACGAGTGTGTGCAGGCCGTCATCCGCAACTGCGGACATCGCTGGTATCGGGCGACATGAAAAACTGCCTCCCTGGCGCCATTGAGGACTAACCCCCTTCGAAGTGAAGGAGGTCTGGATGGACGAGTGATCGAGCAGGCTCCGTTGGTCGAAGTGGGCCAAGGGAGCGAGCGCCGCAGGAGGTGCAGAGGATGCTGGCGCTCAGTGCGCCGGGCTGGGGCGCCAAAGCGCATCAGCCGGGAGTTGGGCTGCAGCGCGCAATACGGTGCGCGGGTACTTGCGCCGTGGCGGCTGGCGTCCAATGGGCGTGAGCTCACGTGCCGGCGCGCCTAGAGCCGCACAAGGAGTGGTTAGCCGAGCGGCTGAGGCGTCACAAGGGCAACGCCGACGCTGGCTCGCGAACTCGGCGTCGAGGTCAGCCTACCCACCGTGCAGCGCCCCGTCGAACCCCTGCGCCGCGAGCGAAGCGCCGCGCTGGCCCGGTTATTGATTCGGCATGAATGCACTTGAAGCTATCGAATGCGCCATCATGTGGATTCGATGCAAACAACCGACATGAGATCGCTGTCGCCGGAAGCGCGACACGAGAGGCGAGTTCAGGTGATCCGTCTGCGCAAAGCGGGGCATGCCTCGACGAGATTGCCGAGCAGACGGGGCTCAGCCACACGGGGGTGTTCGACATCTGCAAGCGCTATGAGGAGCTCGGCACCAAGGGCTTGCGCGACGCGCCGGGGGGACGCAAGACCGGTCAGGGTCGATCGCTGGACGCGGCTCAGGAGGTGCTGATGCGGCAGCTGATTGCCGACAAGACGCCGGATCAGCTGAAGATGCCCTACGCGCTGTGGACGCGAGCGGCTGTGGGCCAGCTGATCGAGCTGTGCTTCGGGATTCGACTGGCGGTTCGCACGGTGGGGCTGTACCTGACGCGCTGGGGCTTCACGCCTCAGAAGCCGATGAAGAAGGCCTACGAGCAGTCGCCCGCGGCTGTGAAGAAGTGGCTTGAGCACGACTACCCGTCCATCGCCGCACGCGCGAAGGCCGAAGGCGCCGAGATTCATTGGGGCGACGAGAGCGGCCTGCGCAGCGACGACGTGCGCGGCCACGGCTATGCACCCAAGGGCCAGACGCCGGTGGTCCGGGTGAACAACAAGCGGCACGGCCTGCCGGCGATCTCCACAGTGACCAACAAGGGCGAGATGCGCTGGAAGATCTTCGACGTTGCGCTCAACGCCGACATCCTGATCGACTTCATGCAGCAGCTCATCCGCGGTGCCAAGAAGAAGATCTTCCTCGTGCTGGACAACCTGCGAGTGCATCACGCCAAGCCGGTCAAGGCGTGGCTGGCCGCCAACAGGGAGCGCATCGGGGTGTTGTACTTGCCCAGCTACAGCCCCTAGCTCAACCCCGACGAGATGCTCAACGCGGATCTGAAGCACGCCGTCACCAAGCTCGCCTCCGCGCTACCTCGCTGAAGCGCAATACAGCTTCAACAGGCGGTTCGATCTGCGCTCGATCCTGTCCCGACTGGTGCGCGCCGCGGCGGTGGCGCTGCCATGTGCCGCCACCCTCATCCGCGCGGCTGAGTTTCATCCCTAACCAAGTGGGACATTGCTCGATATTTGAGGAGCGGGCGGCTTGTCCAAGTGCTACCCAGTTATTACACGCAAGACGCAGACATCCACGAGTCTTCCCACAACGTCATCAGCTCCCTGCGCGTGTAAGGGTGAGCGTCCAGCCGTCCCATCCTGAACCGGGCTCGCGCCAGTGATGGTCACGACGAGGTTGTCGATCCGACGAAGGCGACGCACTTCACGAGGTTGAGGGCGGCGAGCATCAGGTACTTCTCGGCATCGGAGCGCACGCGCAGCAAGTCGTGATGGCCGAGGTAGCCGTAGACGAACGCGAGCAGGAAGCGCTCGGGGTGCTCGTCGCAGAACTGCTGGACGACCTGGTCGGCCAACTCGCCGGGCAATCCCTCGTTGAAGCGGCGCACGGGACGTCAGGCGCTGCAGGCAGGTCTCCTGCACTTCCTCCTAGACGACCGGCCACGCACGGCCGCTTCGCTTCATCGCTTGGAAGGTCACGAGCAGGATGTGCAGCGGAACCTCCAGTTCCACCATGCCGACGCCCATGCGACGGCGATCTTGGCGCCGTCGAGCACCTGCGTGCGCTGCAGCTTCAACCACAGATCGAACTCGTCCCACAGCGGCTTGCTCAGCTGCTGCCGGGCCTTGCAGCGCGTGTCGTGGTCCATTTCCGCCAAGGCCTCCTCGGCATGGTAGATCCGTGCCCAGCGCCGCAACGCCTCGGTAGCCACGGCGCTGGCCGTGTTGCCGCCGCAGCTGAGGTCCTGGAAGCGCCGTCGGGCATGCGCGGCCCACACCGCCGATCTGCGCTGCGGGTAGACCTTGGCATCCAGCACCGCGTTGTAGGCCGCGTACTGGCGGTGATCAAGGTGCCGTTCCACGCCGGCTGAGCTGTCGGTGGCCCGTTGCCGCCCAGGAAGGCCACCGGGTATTGCGACCCTCGGCCCAGACAGAACTCGTAGATCACGCCCTGGTGCGGGTCGTGGTGGCTGCGCGCTTCCCAGACGTAGGCCTTCTTCGTCTTGCCAGAGCCGGGGTCCAACAGCGGCACCGGCGTCTCGTCGGCGTGCAGCACCCGGCAACCCAGGATGAAGCGACGGTGCAGCTCGTACAGCGGCTCGAGCTTTGCACCGCCCGCGCCGCTCCAGGCGGCCAGCGTCGAGCGCGGCGTGTGCACGCCCGATCGCGCGTTGATCGGCTCTTGCCGGTAGTACGGCAGGTGGTCAACGAAGCGGCTGATCAGCGTGTGCGCCACCAGCCCACTGGCCGGGATGCCGCCATCGACCACGTCCGGTTCGACGGGCTCCTGTCGGATCTGCTGGCAGCACCTGCAGGCCCACTTGCCGTAGATGTGCCGGTGCACGAAGAACTTGGCCGGGACGATGTCGAGCTTCTCGCTGACGCTCCTACATGCCGATCACGGACTGGCTCCTATATGGCGGTCGGTGACAGACGTCCTCGCCGATGCGCTTCATCGGCTGGCCGCAGTCGGCGTTCGGGCAGGTGGTGTCCGCGGGGTCGTGGCGGTGCTCGACCTGCGACGAACAAGAAGCGATGGCTGGATGCTCACCGTGTAAGAGCCTTCGTGGATTTCCGACCGCCAGCACGAGGTGCTTCCGGTGGCCGAGGGATGGCCGCCACGCACGCCGGCGCATGCACCATTGCTGAACGCGCTGCGCGCGCAGTTCCACCCCGGGGATGGCCCTTGCCTGAGGCCCTCTTGCACCGTCACGGAGCGGCGTCCAGGACCGGCCGGCCCTCGGCACAGAAATGGCCTGAAGGGCTGGTGGGTTCGGTCTGGGCAGTCGACGAATGCCGTAGCAGGCCTTCCAGAGCTTGCAAGATGGGGCGCAAGGGCTGCGATGAGCGGTACATGAACGTCCCTGTGCAAGGGGGGCGATGAATATGAGGTCTTCTTTGTACAAGCTTGTTGTGCCCCGGCTTCGAAGGGGCGCCGCGCAGGTCAGCTCTTCGATAGTCATTGCCAATCAGTGGGATTTTTTCAATCAAACCACAACATGACCCCGCGCACGCAAAATCACACCCGTCAGATCCTTCTGGCCCTTCGCAAACCCTAAAGGAAATCACTCATGTCGATCATCAACACGCAAGTCCAACCGTTCAAGGCCAACGCTTTCCACAACGGCAAGTTCATCGAGGTGACCGACCAGTCCCTCAAGGGCAAGTGGTCTGTGCTGATCTTCATGCCGGCTGCCTTCACGTTCAACTGCCCGACCGAGGTCGAGGATGCGGCTGACAACTACGCCGCCTTCAAGGATGCGGGCGCCGAGGTGTACATCGTCACCACGGACACGCACTTCTCGCACAAGGTGTGGCACGAGACCAGCCCGGCCGTCGGCAAGGCCCAGTTCCCGCTGGTGGGCGACCCCACGCACCAGCTGACCCGTGCCTTCGGCGTGCACATCGAGGAAGAAGGCCTGGCGCTGCGCGGTACCTTCATCATCAACCCCGAAGGCGTGGTGAAGACCGCCGAGATCCATGACAACGCCATTGCGCGCGACGTCAAGGAGACGCTGCGCAAGCTGCGGGCAGCCCAGTACGTTGCCAAGAACCCCGGTCAGGTGTGCCCGGCCAAGTGGCAGCAAGGCGCCAAGGCGTTGACGCCTTCGCTGGACCTCGTCGGCAAGATCTAAGCCTTTCTCCATTCCGTTTTGAAGACTCCCACCGCTGGCTGCCCCGCCGGCGGATGGGTCTTTCTTTGCCTATCGGGAGACCGCCATGTTGGATGACAGCCTCAAGACCCAGCTTGCCGCCTACCTGCAGCGCCTGCAGCAGCCGGTGGAACTGCTTGCCTCGCTTGACGAGCGCGAGGCTTCCGACGAAATGCGCGAACTCCTCGAGGAGATCGCCTCGCTCAGTCCGCTGATCCGCATGCGCCTGGATGGCAGCGATGCCCGCCGGCCGTCGTTCCAGATCACTCGGGCGGGCGCGGACATGGGCGTGCGCTTCGCCGCCATCCCGATGGGGCACGAGTTCACGTCGCTGGTGCTTGCGCTGCTGCAGGCCGGCGGCCACCCGCCCAAACTGGAACGCGAACTCATCGAGCAGATCCAGGAACTCGAAGGCGATTTCTCCTTCGAGACCTACATGTCGTTGACCTGCCATAACTGCCCGGACGTGGTGCAGGCGCTGAACCTAATGGCGGTGCTCAACCCGAAGATCCGCCACGTTGCTATCGATGGGGGGCTGTTCGAAGCCGAAGTGGAATCGCGCCAGATCATGGCGGTGCCGACGATCTACCTCAATGGCCAGCCCTTCGGCTCCGGGCGCATGGACATCGGCGAGATCCTCGCGAAGATCGACACCGGTGCGGCGGCGCGCGACGCGGCCAAGCTGGCGAAGAAGGACGTGTTCGACGTTCTGATCGTCGGCGGCGGTCCGGCCGGGGCCGCCGCGGCCGTGTACGCCGCGCGCAAGGGCATACGCACGGGCATCGTGGCCGAGCGCGTCGGCGGCCAGACGCTGGACACGCTGGGCATTGAAAACTACATCTCCGTGCTCGAGACGGAGGGCCCGAAGTTCGCCGCCGCGCTGGAGGCCCATGCGCGCCACTACGACGTGGACGTCATCAGTGGCCAGCGCGTCGAGAAGCTCGAACCCGCATCGCAAGCCGGCGGGGCGGCCACGATCACGCTGGCCAATGGAGCGCAGCTGCAGGGCAAGACCGTGATCCTGTCCACCGGCGCGCGCTGGCGCAACGTCAACGTGCCCGGCGAGGCCGAGTACAAGACCAAGGGCGTGGCCTACTGCCCGCATTGCGACGGGCCGCTCTTCAAGGGCAAGAAGGTGGCGGTGATCGGCGGTGGCAACTCCGGCGTGGAGGCCGCGATCGATCTGGCCGGTGTGGTGCAGCACGTCACGCTGATCGAATTCGCCGAGCAGCTCAAGGCGGATGCGGTGCTGGTGAGCAAGCTCAAGAGCCTGCCCAACGTGACGGTCCACACCTACGCGCAAACCATGGAAATCGTCGGCGACGCCCAGAAGGTCACCGCCCTGCGCTTCAAGGACCGCGCGAGTGGTGCCGAGCACACGGTGGAGCTTGCGGGTGTCTTCGTGCAGATCGGCCTGGTGCCCAACACCGAATGGCTCAAGGGTGCTGTGGAGCTGTCGAAGTACGGCGAGATCATCGTCGACGCCCGTGGGGCGACGAGTGCGGCGGGCGTGTTCGCGGCGGGTGATGCGACCACCGTGCCCTACAAGCAGATCATCATTGCCGCGGGCGACGGTGCGAAAGCAGCTCTGTCGGCCTTCGACCACCTGATCCGCCAAGGTGCTCACGCGGGCTGATGAACCCGATGGGGATGAACCCAATGGCCTGCCCCGCCCCTTCGGCCGGGCAGGCTCCCGCCACCTCCTCGTGCGAGGAGATTCAGCGCCGGTGATGGATGCGCCGTGTGCCGCCGAGCGCCAGCAGGCCCAGGGTCAGTAGCGCCCAGGTCGAAGGCTCGGGTATGGCGGCCACCGCGCCCGCCGTCCCCACGGTGAACCCATAGAAGTTTTCAGGCGTGCTCGTCCATGAGAGGGACGAGAAGCTGCCGCTGAATCGCAGTACCCCGTTGCCTTCACGACCAGCCACGGTGTTTCCGTCTACCGTGATGGCCGAGCCCCCGAAGTTGACGTTGGGTCCGCCCACCTGGAACTCGGGCGTCGCACCGTCGAAGGTGAACGACGCCTGCGCGCCGGGAGAACCCAGGCTCCAGATGGCGAACACAGGATCGGTGACAGGGCTGGAGAAGGTGAGCGTGTGCGTGCTGTCACCCGCCCCGTTGATCGTGATCATGTCGCCCACGACCGCTGGGCTGGTGTCCACGCTGCCGCCCACAAACGAGGTTTCGGGCGCCCAGGTGCCCGAGGCCTGGCCGTCGATGCGGGTGTTCCCCAGCACCTGGCCGGAGTAGCTCACGCTGACGTCACCCAGCGTGCCAGAAGCGGAACCTTGCTGGCCCGGCGTGGCGGACGTCCAGTCGGTCCAGACCGTCAGCGCGGAAGCGGGGGCGCACAAGGCCAGCAGCGCGGCTGGCAGCAAAGGCGTGATCCTCTTCATTTGGTTTCTCCTCGGCGTGTGCTTGCATCTAACTTAGGCGGTCGGCAGTCGCACAGATCCCCCTAAGCCCGGGGGTCCGGCAGGAGCGGCGCTTGCTATGAGGGCCCCAGGCCAAATCAAGCTGATCCGAGCAGATCCACCACGGCTCGCCCCACTACTTTCGTCGCGCGCCGCAGGTCCTCGAGTACGAGGTGCTCGTCGGCCTGCTTTGCTCGGCTCTCCAACATGGTGCGTGGCCCCGCACCATACAGGACGGCGGGAATGCCCTGTGCGCTGTAGAGCCTCGCGTCCGTGTACAGCGGGGTGCCCATGGCGGGCGCCGGTTCGCCGAGCACCGCCTGGGTATGACGCTGCAAGACCTCCACCAGGGCCTGCGCGCCGGGCAGCGGCCGCAGCGCATGCGCGAGGAGCAGCCGACGGACTTCGACCTGCAGGCGCGGCAGGTGCGACGCGGCTTCGTCGATCACGTGGCGAAGCTCGGCTTCCACCTGGGCTGGGTCTTCCTCGGGGATCATCCGGCGGTCCAGCTTGAACACCACCTTGCCCGGCACGACGTTGGTGTGGGTACCGCCCTCGATGCGGCCGACGTTGATCGTGGGGTGCGAAATGCCAGGCACGGCGGATCGCCGCTCGCGGTAGCGCCCGTTCTGCGCATACAGCGCATCGAGGATGTGTACTGCGCCCTGCAGCGCGTCGGCGCCGGTCGCGGGCATGGCCGCGTGCGCCATCTGGCCGTGGACAGTCACCTGCAGTTGCAAACAACCGTTGTGCGCGGTGACCACCTGGTAGCTGAAGCCTGCGGCGATCACGAGATCGGGGCGGGTGAGTTGGTGCTCCAGCAGCCAGCCGGGGCCCAGTTCGCCGCCGAACTCCTCGTCGTACGTGTAGTGCAGTTCCACGCTGCCGCGCCTTGCGCCGCCCAGGGCGTCGAGCGCGCGCAGCGCAAAGGTGTAGGTGGCGAAGTCCGATTTGCTCACGGCAGCGGCGCGGCCGTAGAGCTTGCCGTCGATGATGTCGGCGCCGTACGGATCGTGCGTCCAGCCTTCGCCGGGGGGCACCACATCACCATGCGCATTCAGTGCGAGCGTCGGGCCGCCGTCGCCGTAGCGCCGGCGCACGATGAGGTTGGTGATCGACTGCAAGCCCGCCGCCTTCACTCGTTCGCGCGGCACCACGTGTTTCTCGACGGTGTAGCCGAAGCCGGCCAGCAGTGCGGCTGTGCGCTCGGCGTGCGCGGCGTTGTCGCCGGGTGGCGTGTCGGTGGGCACGCGCACCAGCGCCTGCAGGAATGCCACCTCTTCGTCGAAGTGCGCGTCGATCCAGTCGTCCAGTCTTCGGTGCAGGTCGGTCATGAGGAATGGCCTTGATGGGGGGTGGATCGCTGATGAGGTGGCCGCCAGGAACACGTCACGCGCGGCATGTTATTGGCGATCGGCCGCTGCCGTGACGGCCCGCCGATGCCTGCAACGACCCCATCGCCCCCGCGGACTCGGCCCCCGACGCGGCACGAATCGCGCTGAAATCCTGCCCACAAGATCGCATTGCGAGAGGGGTCCGCATGAAGATCGCCGTGATCAACTTCTCCGGCAACACCGGCAAGAGCATGCTGACGAAGAACATGCTCGTGCCGCTCCTGGCAGGCTCCAAGCGCCTTTCCGTGGAGGACCTCAACGACCCCGGCGGGCGTTCCGACGCGGTCCTCACCGCCAGCATGTTTCCCACGCTGGCCGCCGAGCTGAACGCCTTCGAGGACGAACGGCATTTCGTCCTGGACATCGGCGCATCGAGCGCCAAGGAGATGATCGGCCACTTCACCCGGCTGGCGACCACGCGCTCGGACATCGACGTGTGGATGGTGCCGGTGACGCCGGTGTCCAAGCAGTGCGCCGACACCGTGAACACCGTGCGGCGGCTCATCGAGATCGGCGTCAATCCGCAGCGCATCGTCGTGGTGCCCAACAACATCACCGACCCGAGCCAGTTCGAGCTCGACTTCACGCGGCTCGGCATGGCGGCCGCGGAACTCGGCTTCCGCCTGTGCGACCACGGCGTGCCGCACAGCAAGATCTACGACATGACGCGCTGCGCCGAGGAGTCGCTCTTCGACCTCGCGAACGACACCACCGACTACCGGCAGCGGCTGCGTGCGCGAGGTGACAACGCCCAGGAGATGGGCCGGCGGATCGTGGTGCGGGACATGGCCCGCGATGCCTGCACGCATCTGCGCTCGGTGTTCGACGCGGCCGTCATGGGCCGCGTGTCGGGCGACGTGGAGGCCCGTTGAAGCGCCACGGGCTCGTCGTTTGCTGCGTGTCCGGCATGCGGGCGCACCGATTCAACGACGGGCGGCCCGCCTGACTGCAGGAGCCGCCATGCCCGCCACCGACCTCCTCACCGACGGCCACCTCATCGATCTGCCTCCCGAGGCCGGCGACGTCAATGCGCCGCGCTTCGAGCCGCGAGAGGACTGGCTGCGCCAGGCGTCTCCGGAAGCGCAAAAGACCGCCATGTGGCGATGGTTCGCAACGCGCTACGAAAAGCCCTCTGAGCCGGAGAGCGCGCTGCCCCACGACGAGGAAGGCCGCCGGGTACTCGATGAAGGCGAGGGGGCATTCCGGGCCGGCGATGTGCTGCGCGAGCGCTTCCGGCAGTGCGTGCCGGCGCATGTGATCGAGGAACTGGTGCGCCGGGTGGAGGCCGAGGCGGGCAGTGTCTGGGCGCGTCGCGGGCAGGACGAATTCGGCGGCTGACGGGCGGCCGCGCATCCAGGCGCCGCACGAGGTCGGCGCGAGCGTGATATAGGCCCGCCATCGCGCCGCGGCGGCTGTGCTGGAGCGTGCACTGACGCACCAGAATCCGGGCGGTATGCGCAACGCGAGGCCCCTGTGAACTCTCATGCCCCCGACCTCTACCGCGGCGTGATGCCGGCGCAGCTGCTGCCCGTGTCCGACTTCATCGCTCCGCCGCGGCCTCATCGCACGAGCGAGGACCACGAGCTGATCGAGCTCATCATGCGGATCAACGCCGGAAGCCTGGCCTACCTGCGTGTGCCGGCGAGCCTGATCTATCGCCTGGCGGGCTTGTGCCGCAGGTGGTCGCCGGATCTGCAGACTTTCGTTGCCCAGGCGTTGCGCCATACCGGCAACGTGGACAACTTCCTCGTGCAGCCCGCCGCGGCGGACCACCATACCGGACCGCATGGCCTGCTGGAGACCTGCATCACCGCCGCCGAGCTGGTGCTCGATCCCCGGCACGATGCGCACACGCTGCAGCCTCTGCCGGACGAGATCGACGACATGGAGCAGGTGTGCTCGGTGGCTGCCTTCCTCTTCGATCTGGGCAAGGTGTACCAGGCGGTCCCTGGTGGCGACCTGCCGCGCACGGTGGGGGCGACGCTGCGTCCGCACTCCGACCTGTCCCGCTGCTGGCGTTCCAGCTGGAAGGCGCTGGCCCATCGCAATCCGGTGCTTGCCGCCTGGCTGCACCACCTGGGCCGTGCCGCACCCAGCAAGGCGGCGCCCGTCGAGATTGCCCGGCGTCTCACGCGCAACGCTGTGAAGGCAGCCTGGCGGTCGCCCAGCACGCTGCGCGGATAAGTCTTGCGCGGCGCCCAGGCAGGGCGCCGCGCATTTACGTCATCAGACGCGAGCGCGTCCGATGGCGTCGGCGACCGTCAGCGCGGTCATGTTGACCACGCGGCGCACGGTGGCCGAAGGCGTGAGGATGTGCACCGGTGCCTTCGCGCCCAGCAGGATGGGCCCCACGGTGACGCCCTGGCCGCCGGTCATCTTGAGCACGTTGAACAGGATGTTCGCGGCGTCGATGTTCGGCAGGATCAGCACGTTGGCCGAGCCGGTGAGCGAGGCTTCCGGCAGGAACTTCTGGCGCACATCTTCCGAGAGCGCCGCGTCGCCCTGCAGCTCGCCGTCGGCCTCGACATCCGGCATGCGCTTGACGAACAGGTCGCGCGCGGCGCGCATCTTCAGTGCCGAGGGACGCTTGCTGCTGCCGTACATGGAGTGCGACAGGAAGGCCACCTTGGGCGTGATGCCGAAGCGGCGCACTTCCTCGGCCGCCATCGCGGCGATCTCGGCCAACTGCTCGGCGGTGGGATCGTCGTTGACGAAGGTGTCGGCGATGAACAGCGTGTGCTTGTCCAGCATGAGGGCGTTCACCGCGGCGAAGGTCTTGGCGCCCTCGCCCAGGCCGATCACTTCGCGCACATGTTCGAAGTGACCGTCGAAGCGGCCCACGAGCCCGCAGAGCATGCCGTCGGCATCGCCCATGTGGATCATCATGGCGCCGATCGTGGTGTTGGAGCGGCGCAGGGTGGCCTTGGCCATCTCGGGCGTGACACCCTCACGCGCGTTCAGCCGGTGGTAAGCCTCCCAGTACTGACGGAAGCGTGCATCGTCCTCGGGGTTGATGAGCTCGAAGTCGCGGCCGGCCTGCAGGCGCAGCCCGGCGCGCTCGATGCGCTGCGCGATCACGCCCGGCCGGCCGATCAGCACCGGGCGCGCCAGGCCTTCGTCCAGTGCGATCTGCGCCGCGCGCAGCACGCGCTCGTCCTCGCCCTCCGCGTACACGATGCGCTTGGGCGCCTGGCGCGCGGCCAGGAACACCGGGCGCATGAACAGGCCGGTGTGCGTGACGAACCGGGTGAGCGACTGGCGGTAGGCGTCCAGGTCGGCAATGGGCCGCGTGGCCACGCCGGAGGCCTCGGCCGCCTTGGCCACGGCGGGCGCGATGCGCAGGATGAGGCGCGAATCGAAAGGCGTGGGAATGAGGTAGTCGGCACCGAAGCGCAGCTCGCGCCCGGCGTAGGCGGTGGCGACCTCGGCGCTGATCTCGGCCTTCGCGAGGTCGGCGATCTCGCGCACGCAGGCGATCTTCATCGCCTCGGTGATGCGGGTGGCCCCGCAGTCCAGCGCACCGCGGAAGATGTACGGGAAGCACAGAACGTTGTTGACCTGGTTCGGGTAGTCCGAACGGCCGGTGGCGATGATGCAGTCGGGCCGCGCGGCCTTGGCCACCTCCGGGCGGATCTCCGGCTCGGGGTTGGCCAGCGCCAGGATGATGGGCTTGGCGGCCATGGTCTTGACCATGTCGGCCGTCACAGCGCCCGCGGCGGAGCAGCCCAGCAGCACGTCGGCGTCCACCATCACGTCGGCCAGCGTGCGGGCCGAGGTCTTCTGCTGGTAGCGCTTCTTGGATTCGTCGAGCTTGTCCTCGCGGCGGTCGTGGATGAGACCCTTGGAGTCGCACACGTACACGTTCTCGCGCTTGACGCCCAGCTCCACCATGAGGTCCAGGCAGGCGATGGCCGCGGCGCCCGCGCCTGAAACGGCCAGCTTCACCTGGCCGATCTTCTTGCCAACGAGCTCCAGGCCGTTGAGCAGCGCGGCGGCGGAGATGATGGCCGTGCCGTGCTGGTCATCGTGGAACACGGGGATGTTCATGCGCTCGCGCAGCTTCTTCTCGATGTAGAAGCACTCGGGCGCCTTGATGTCCTCGAGGTTCACGCCGCCGAGCGTGGGCTCCAGCGAGGCGATGATGTCGACCAGCTTGTCGGGGTCGCGCTCGGCCAGCTCGATGTCGAACACGTCGATGCCCGCGAACTTCTGGAAGAGGCAGCCTTTGCCTTCCATCACCGGCTTGCCGGCCAGCGGGCCGATGTCGCCCAGGCCCAGCACCGCGGTGCCGTTGGTGACCACGCCCACCAGGTTGCCACGCGAGGTGAAGTCGGCCGCCAGCGCCGGGTTTTCCTCGATGGCCAGGCAGGCGTAGGCCACCCCGGGTGAGTAGGCCAGCGACAGGTCGCGCTGGTTGGACAGCGCCTTCGTGGGCTTCACGGCGATCTTGCCGCGCACCGGGGAGCGGTGGTATTCAAGCGCAGCTTCCCGCAGTGCCTGCTCGGCGGCGGATAGCGGCTTGTGGCCCTTGGTCACTTCGGGGTCGGACGCGTTCATGGCGGTCTCCTGAGCTTGTCGAGCGCAGGATTGTGCGACATGCATGAGGGCCGGGCGGCCGCCCGTTCCCACACCCCGGACGCACGCGAGGCGGCCGGAGTTTCATGCGCGGGCCGGGATCAGACGCCCAGCAGGCTTGCCAGCGCGCCTCGGTCGCCGGCCAGCGCGGCCGATTCGCCGGCAAGGACCACCAGGCCTTTTTCCAGCACCACCGCGCGGTCGGTGTGCGAGAGCACCGCGCGGTAATTGCGGTCCACGATGAGCGTGCTGATACCGGTGGCGCGGATCTCGCCGATCACGCGCCAGATCTCGGCCACGATGAGCGGGGCGAGCCCTTCGGTGGCTTCGTCCAGGATCAGCAGCTGGGGGTGCGTCATGAGGGCGCGACCGATGGCGAGCATCTGTTGCTCGCCGCCCGACAACTGCTGCCCGCCATGGGTGAGCCGCTCGGCCAGCCGCGGAAAGGTCGCCAGCACGCGCTCGAGCGTCCAGTCGCGCTGGCCGTCCAGGCCGGCGCGCGCGGCCATGACGAGGTTTTCACGCACCGAGAGGTTGGGGAAGATGCCCCGGCCCTCGGGCACGTAGCCCAGACCCTGGCGTGCAACGCGCTCCGGAGGCCGGCCGGTGATGTCGCGTCCGTGCCAGCGCACGAGGCCGCGTCCCGGGCGCACATAGCCCATCAGCGTGCGGATGAGGGTGGTCTTGCCCATGCCGTTGCGCCCGAGCAGCCCGAGCGACACGCCGGGAGGCAGCTCCAACGACACGCCGCGCAGCACGTGGCTGTCGCCGTAGTACGTGTGCAAGTCCTCGATCTGGAGCATTTCAGTCTTCGGCGGACGCATCGCCCAGGTAGGCGATCTGGACGTCGCGGTTGGCGCGGATGGAAGGCGGTGCGCCGCTCGCGATGACGGCACCGTTGACCATGACGGTGATGCGATCGGCGATGCGGAACACCGCGTCCATGTCGTGCTCGACCAGCAGCACCGCGTGCCCGGCCTTGAGCCTCGCGAGCAAGCCGAGCATCCGGTCGGTTTCCTCCGCGCCCATGCCGGCGAGCGGCTCGTCGAGCAGCAGCACGCGCGGCCGCGTGGCCAGGCACATGGCGATCTCCAGCTGGCGCTTGCCTCCATGGCTGAGGGTCCCCGCCTGGCGCGCGGCTTCCGCTTCCAGCCCGGTGGCGGCCAAGGCTTCCTCGGCGGCCTGCAGACTCACGCGGCATCGCGACGCGGTTTCCCACAGTGCCCAGGGGCGAGCATGCATGGCTTGGGCCGCGAGACGGCAGTTCTCCAGCACGCTGAACTCGGGAAAGATGGTGGTGCGCTGGTAACTGCGCCCGATGCCGGCGCGCGCGCGCTGCGGCTGCGACCGGCGCGTCACGTCCTGGCCGTCGAAGCGGATCGCCCCTTCCGATGCCGGCAACTCCCCCGAGAGCATGTGGACCAGCGTCGACTTTCCGGCGCCGTTGGTGCCGATGACCGCATGCACCTCGCCCACCGCGAACCCGAGGGACACCGCGTCCACGGCCGTGAGCCCGCCGAAGCGGCGCGTCAGGCGCTCGGCCACGAGCAGCGGCTCCTCCGGTCGTCGTGCCGCGCTCATGCAGGTTTGCGCCGCACTGGGGGCCGCCAGCGCAGTGCCCGGCCCGCGCCGATGAGCCCCTGCGGCAGCAGAGCGACGAACGCGATGATCGAAAACCCAAGCGTCATCTGCCAGTGCGCTGCGAGTGGCCCCACCAGGGCCTCGGTCTGGAAGAACTCCTTGAGCAGCGTGAACGCGGCCGCGCCGAGCACCGCGCCTCGCAGGTGCCCGATGCCGCCCAGGATCAGCATCAGCAGCACTGCGCCCGATTCGTGCCAGCTCAGCAGCTCGGGGTTGACCGCGCCGTCCTTGACGGCGAGCAGGAAGCCCGCCAGTCCGGCCAGTGCACCGGCCAGCACGAACGCGCCCAGCTTGTAGGCGTAGGTGCGAAACCCCGCTGCCCGCATGCGCTGCTCGTTGACGCGGATCCCGGCCAGCGCGTGGCCGAAGCGCGAGCGGCGCACCAGCGCCAGCAGTCCGTAGGTCAGGACCAGCGCGGCCAGCACGGCGTAGTAGAAGTGATGCTTGTCGTCCAGGCTCAACCAGCTGCGGCCGGCCAGCTCGAGCGAGGGACGCACGTACATGAAGATGCCGTCGCTGCCTCCGCCCACCTTGGTGTCGTGGAACACGAAGTAGGCCAGCTGCGCGAAGGCGAGCGTCACCATGATGAAGTACACGCCCCGTGTGCGCAGGCTCAGTGCCCCGACGAAGAGTGCGTAGAGCGCTGCCGCGCCCATGGCCAGCGGCAGCACGAGCGCGATCGAGCCTCCGCTGTCGCCCGAGGCCAGCACCGTGACGTAGGCACCCAGGCCCAGAAAGGCCGCGTGGCCCAGGCTCACCAGGCCGGTCATGCCCACCAGCAGCTCCAGGCTCAGCGCGAAAACCGCATACACGGCGACCTTGAGCACCAGGTCGTGGAGGTAGGGCGTGAGCACGGCCGGCAGCAGCGCAAGCAGCAGCGCCACCGCCGAGGGGAGCAGCCAGCCGGGGATGCGGGAATCAGACTGCACGCTTCATCAGCCCCTCGGGCCGCCAGACGAGCACGATAGCCATCAGCAGGTACACGCCGATCCCGCTCAGCTCGGCGAAGAACACCTTGCCGAACGTGTCGACGAAGCCCACCAGGAGCGAGGCGACCAGCGCTCCGGTGATCGAGCCGATGCCTCCGATTACCACGACCACGAAGCAGATGATGAGCACGCTGGAGCCCATGCCCGGGTACACGGACGACATGGGCGCCGCGATCATGCCGGCCAGCGCCGCCAGCGCCACGCCGCCGGCGAAGACCACGCGGTACAGCAGCCGGATGTCGATGCCCAGGCCGCGCACCATGTCGCGCTGGCTGGCGCCGGCTCGGATCATCATGCCCAGCCGGGTGCGGTTGACGACCCAGTACAGCGCCACAGCCACCACGATGCACGCGGCCGAGGCGAAGAGCCGGTACCACGGATACGTCATCAGCTCGCCCAGCGGGAAGCTGCCCCCCAGCCAGGCGGGCACGGGCACGCCGTGCACGTCGTTGCCCACGAGGAGGGAGCGCGTTTCCTCGAACACCAGGATGAGCGCATAGGTCATGAGCACCTGCTGCAGATGCTCGCGCTGATACAGGAAACTGAAGAAGAGCCACTCCAGCACGAAGCCGAACAGGGCCGCCAGCAGCACCCCCGCCACCAGCATCAGCAGGAAGTTGTCGCCGAAGTGCGGCGCCAGCACGAAGGCCATGTAGGCGCCCAGCATGTAGAAGCTGCCGTGAGCCAGGTTGATCACGCCCATGATCCCGAAGATCAGCGTGAGCCCGCTGGCCACGAGGAACAGCAGCAGGCCGTACTGAACGGCGTTCAGGCACTGGACCAGGAAGGTGCCGACGTCCACGAAGCGGCCGCCCCGGCGATCAGAGCAGCTTGCAGCCGCGTGCCGGGTCGGCCAGCGCCTTCACCGCGATCGACTTGAACTCGTTGTTCTCGCCCTTGACCTCGCGCAGGTACATGTCCTGCACGGGGTTGCCCGCCGGCGACAGCGTGAACTTGCCGCGCGGGCTGTCGACGGTGGTGCGGCGCATCGCCGACGTGATGACTTCGCGCTTGCTCAGGTCGCCCTTGGCGGCCGCGAGGCCCGCGCCCAGGAGCTGCGCCGCGTCGTAGCCCTGCACTGCGTACACATCGGCGTTCGTCTTGTAGGCCAGCGCGAAGCTCTTGCGGAAGGCGTTGTTGCGGGGGGTGTCGAGGTTGTCGGCGTAGTGCAGCGAGGTGAGGAGCCCCTGTGCGGCCTCGCCCTGCGCCTGCAGCGTGCCGTCGGTGAGGAAGCCTGGCCCGTACAGCGGGATGGTCTTCCTGAGGCCTGCCGCGGCGTAGTCCTTCACGAACTTCACCGCGCCGGCACCCGCGAAGAAGGCGTACACGGCATCGGGCTTCTGCGCCGCGATTTCCGTGAGCAGCGCCTGGAATTCGACGTTCGGGAAGGGCAGGTTGAGGTCGCGGATCACCTTGCCGCCGCCCTTTTCGAAGCCTTCGGTGAAGCCTTTCACCATCTCGGCGCCCGCGGCGTAGTTCCACGTGATGGTCATCGCGCGCTTGTGGCCTCGCTGCGCCGCCACCACCCCCATGGCGTATCCGGGCTGCCAGTTGGAGAAGGAGCTGCGCACGATGTTGGCGCTGCACAAGGGCCCGGTGATCGCATCGGCGCCCGCGTTGGGCACGATGAGCAGCGTATTGCTTTCCTTGGCCGCCTTCGCCATGGCCAGCGCAACGCCGCTGTGCACAGAGCCCACCAGCACATCCACCTGGTCGCGCTTGATGAGCTTGTTGACGTTGTCCGTGGCCTTTGACGGATCCGACTCGTCGTCGATCTTGAAGTACTGGATCTCGCGGCCGCCGAGCTTGCCGCCTTGCTCCTGCACGTACAGCCGGAAGCCGTTCTCGATCATGTTCCCCAGCGCCGCGTAGGTGCCGGTGTAGGGCAGCATCAGCCCCACCTTGATGGGCGCATTCGAGGACTGCGCCTGTGCGAAGCCGGCGGCGCAAAGAGCGACCGCGGCCGAGAGCTTGAGCAATGTCTTCATCGAGGTCTCCGGCTTGCTCGGGAAGTCGTGCGCGCCCCGAGGTGGGTGGACGCAGGCATGGTAGCGAGCGGGCCCGTGGTGGCCATGGGGGTTTCATCACGGAGCGGCGACACAACGCCCAGGCGATCCCTGCCGGGCAAGCAGCCAGCGCGGGTTCTGTCTGGGCGGTGCACCGTCGCGTGCCCTCGGTGCAGAGCCCTCACACTCCGGGCGCCGCATCGGGATAATGCGGGGCGATTGCCTGTCATGGTCAAGATAAATGCAATATCTTGCATCGAATCCAGTCTAGCCCACGCCCCAGCGGCTCAAGAACAGGGTGAAACCCGTGGCCCAGAAGCTGATTGCCAGCCCAGATGCACCCGCCGTCGAGGGCGACAAGGATCTTTTCCTCATCGCGCTGGGTGAGCGCACTCGCGCGCTTCGGGCGCGTCGGGGCCTCACGCGCAAGGGCCTGGCCCAGGCGGCCGAGGTCTCGGAGCGGCATTTGGCGAACGTGGAAATGGGGGTGGGCAATGCTTCCATCCTGTTCCTGCGCCAGGTGGCGCACGCGCTCAATTGCACGATCGCCGAGCTGGTGGGCGACGAGACGAGCAGCTCTCCCGAGTGGCTGATGATTCGCGAGATGCTGCGCGGCCGTGATGAAACGGAGCTGGCGCAGGCGCGCGGCGTTTTGTCCGCGGCCTTCGGCGCGCCACCGAGCGCGGCCGATCGCCTGGGCCGCGTGGCGTTGATCGGCCTGCGTGGTGCCGGAAAAAGCACCCTGGGCCGCATGCTCGCCCAGGCCGGCCAGGTCCCTTTCGTCGAGCTCAATCGTCACATCGAGGCGATGGCGGGCTGCAGCCTCGCGGAGATTCACTCGCTGTATGGCGCGCAGGCCTACCGCCGCTATGAAAAGCGGGCGCTGGAAGACGTCATCCAGCGTTCCCCGCGCGCCGTGATCGCCACGCCGGGAGGCATCGTGTCGGAGCCGGCCACCTTCAACCTGGTGCTGGCGCATTGCTACACGGTGTGGGTGCGGGCCACGCCGGAGGAGCACATGAGCCGTGTGCTGGCCCAAGGCGACACCCGGCCCATGAACGGCAGCGCCGAGGCGATGAACGACCTGCGCCGCATCCTTGACAGCCGCGAGCCTTTCTACGCCAAGGCCGACCAGGTCTGCGACACCAGCGAAAAATCCCTGCACGACGCGTTCGCCGGTCTGCGCGAGCAACTGCGCGGGACGATCGACTTCCTTGCTTCCTGATCGGTTCCTGGGCGGCTGTCCGGGACGGGCGGCCGCACTTGACGTAGGGACACCAAAGCGCTCAAGCTAGCGCCCCCGCGGGGGCCTACAAGATTCCGGATGGAGGAAGCGCAGTGCAAATCCTGCTGCCCATCGACGGTTCGCCGCTCTCGCTTGACGCGGTGCATCACGCCCTGCGCCTTGTGCGGGAAGGTCTTCGGGCCGGGTTCGTGCTTGCCAACGTTCAGGAGCCCAGCTCCCTGTACGAGATGGTGGTTGTGCACGATCCCGTCGCGCTGCGGCGCATGAGCACCGAGGCGGGCGAGCACTTGCTGGCCGAGGCAGACCGTCTGCTCACCCAAGCCGACGTCGACCACGAGATGGAAGTGGCCTCGGGGGAGCCCGCGAACATCCTGATCGAACTGATCGAGAACTACCGCTGCGATGCGGTCATCATGGGAGCCCGGGGCATGGGCGAGAGCAGCGCGGCCATCGGCTCGGTGGCGCACGAGTTGCTGCGCCATGCGCCGGTGCCGGTGATGATCGTGCGCCATGCGCCGGCACCCGAGGCGGCAGAGGCCGTCCCGCTGGATGTACCGGACACCGGCGGGTGAGCGACGTGCCTGCGTCCGTCTTCGATCCCTTGCTCCTGGGGTCCGTGAGCCTCAGGGTCCTTGCTGCCTCGCGGCAGTCACCCGAGCGCATTGCCGCGCTGCAGTCGCTGCGCCTGGCCGAGCTGCTGCGCGCTGTCGGTCGCCGCTCGGCCTTCTACGCCCGCGTGCTCGACGGCCGCGACCCGGCCACCGTACCTCTGCAAGAGCTCCCGGTCGTCACCAAGTGCGAGCTGATGTCGCGTTTCGACGAGTGGGTGATCGACCCCCGCCTGAAACTGGACCGATTGCGAGAGTTCACTTCCGACCATCGACGCATCGGCGAGCCCTACCTCGGGAGTTACCTGGTCTGGGAGAGCTCGGGCAGCACGGGCGAGCCGGGCATCTTCGTGCAGGACGCTCGGTCGCTGGCCATCTATGACGCCTTGGAAGCGCTGCGGCGCAGCACTCCCAGGCCTTTGCAGCGGCTGATGGATCCGCTGTGCATCGCGGAGCGCATTGCCTTTGTGGGCGCGACGGGCCACTTCGCCAGCGAGGTCTCGGCGCAGCGGCTGCGCCGGCTCAACGGGTGGCTGGCCCACTCGATGCGCAGCTTTTCCATCTTGCAGCCCACCGCGGACCTCGTGGCGCAGCTGAACCACTTCAGGCCTTCCGTCATGGCGACCTACCCTACCGCTGCCGTGATGCTGGCAGAGGAGTACCTGCGCGGGGCGCTCAAGGTGCGGCCGAGCGAAGTGTGGACCGGCGGCGAAACGCTGACGCCCGCGATGCGTGAGTTCGTGACGCGCAGCTTCGGTTGCTCCCTGAACAACAGCTACGGTGCCAGCGAGTTCCTTCCGATGGGATGGGAATGCGCTCACGGCCAGATGCATGTCAATACCGACTGGGTCGTATTGGAGCCCGTCGACCGCATGGGGCGCGCCGTGCCGGCGGACTGCATGTCGCACACCACGCTCGTCACCCACCTGGGCAATACGGTGCAGCCCATCATTCGCTACGACATCGGTGACCAGGTATGCGTGCGTGGACAGCGCTGCCGTTGCGGGTCGCCTTTCCCGGTCATCGACGTCCTGGGTCGGCGCGACGACCCCTTGCGCATGCGAGGTCTCGACGGTCGACTCGTGACGCTGCTGCCTCTGGCGCTGAGCACCGTGCTCGAGGACGAGGCGCGCGTGTACGGCTTCCAGGTCGAGCAGGTCGACGACATCACCTTGCGGGTGCGCCTTTCCAGCAGCGGTGCGGCAGCGGCGGCGGAGTTCGGGCGGTGCCGCGAGCAACTGCGGGCCTTCGCCCACCGGCATGGGCTCGCACCCATCGAGGTGGTCTCTCTACCCGGCGAGGCGCCAGTGCAGGGCCGCAGCGGTAAGGTGCAGCGCATCGTGGCCGCGCCGGAGGATCGTCGTGAGTGGGCCGATCGGTTCTCGGAAGCCCACTAGGCCTGTTATTTGAGGTTTGCGCGACAGTCGGCAGGCACCCGGGGCGCGGTTACACGGTCAGCTCGATGAGTTCGGCCTCGACCTGCCCTCGATGCACCATCAGCCGCCCCACCGACACGGGCAGCTTGAAGCGGCGTGGGCCGGCGCTGCCGGGGTTCACATAGAGCACCCCCTCGCGGCCCTCCACGCGGGGCCTGTGGGAATGGCCTGACACGATGGCGGCAAGTCCCGCCGCCTGGGCATTGATGCGCAGTTGCTTCAGGTCGTGGATCACGAGGATCCGTGCGCCCGCTTCCTCGATCACCACGGTTTCCGGCAAGGCCTCGGCCCACGCGCCGCGGTCGTTGTTACCGCGTACGCAGGTGAGCGGGGCCAGGGAAGAAAGGCGGTCGAGGATGGCGGGCTCCACGATGTCGCCGGCATGGATGATGCGGTCGCAGCCTTGCAGCGCGTCGAGGGCCTGGGGGCGTACGAGCCCATGCGTGTCCGAGATGAGGCCAATACGTCGCCGCGGCGATTCAGCCATCGCTGCACAGCCCCGTCGGGTCCTCCTGGGCGAGGTAGCAATGCAGCGCGCGGATCGCGGAAGAGGCGTGCTGGCCCCAGCGGGCCTGGAAGCCGAAGCCCCATTGCCACAGCGCATCGTCAATGCGGCCGTCTTCATGCAACTGCAAACCCCAGGCCACGTCGCGGTAGATCTCCACGAGGTCGTCGGCCAGGTCGCCCACGACGGGTTGGTCCGGCGGCAGAGAGGGGCTGAAGATTTCGCTGTAGTGCTGCAGAGGAATCGCCGCGGCCCTGAGTCGCACTTGATTCAGCCTGGCTTCGAGGAACACGGGCAACTCACCGTGCCGTGCCGAGACGCCGTGGCTCCAGGGTTGCGGAAGGGTAAGGGCCTCGGCATACAACTGTGCTACCCGGCGCAAGGCGATGGGCGCCGTGAGCCGGTCGCTGCAGGCGCTGCCGTCAGCCCACGCAACGAAGCGCTGGGCCTCGTGCGCGAAATGCGCGGCGGTGTTGCGTCGTTGGTCGCTGCGAGGCATGCCGCATGGTAGGCCAAGCCAGTGTCCTGTCCCACTGTTTGTCGGACAGGACACTGGGTACCGTTGCGGTGCGCCTTGTCGCCCCGACGGGCATCCCGCCGGGCGGCCGCAAGGCGCGGCTGCGAGCCTGGTGTCAGAGCACGGTGCGCAGACTGGCCTGCACTTGCAGCAGGGGCGGCAGGCAGTCGCTGACCAGCTGGTCCATGCTGACCCTGGCCGCATGCACGCTGATGTTCATCGCGGCCAGCACGTCGCCGCGGTAGTTCTTCAGCGGCACGCTGATCGTGCGCAGCCCGAGCTCCATCTCCTGATCCACCGCGGCATACCCCTGGGCGCGGGCCCGGGCGATCTCCGTGCGCAGCCGTTCGGCGTGGGTGATGGTGTTGGGCGTGAGGGGCGCGAGCGTCTGCTTGGCGATCCAGGCGTCGATATCCGGCTGTGACATGGCGGCCAGCAGGACGCGCCCGTTGGCCGTGCAATAGGCCGGCACGCGTGCCCCCGGCTGCAGTGTGGACGAGACCACGCGGCCCGCGCTGGTGGCGCCGATGCAGATCACGTCCGCGCCGTCGAGCACGCCGGCGGAGGACGCTTCCTTCACCGCGTAAGCCAGCTTGTGCAACTCCGGTTGGAGGATGCGCGGCAGGCGAGCCGAGTGCATGTAGCTCTGTCCCAGGCGCAACACCCGGGGCGTGAGCGAGTACATCTTGCGCTCGCTGGTGACGTAGCCCAGGTGCTCCAGCGTAATCAGATAGCGGCGTGCCGCCGCACGAGTGAGGCCGCACAGGCCGGCGACTTCGCTCATGGTCAGACGTGGACGATCCTGATCGAACGACGCGATGACCGACAGGCCTTTTTCGAGCCCTGCAATCAGATCGCGCTTCAGCGGCGCCGATGGCTGTTGCCTCGTCGACGGGACGGGAACGGCAAACGCGTGATCGCCGGCCTGCCCGGATTCCGCTGGATGGGGATCAAAAGCATTCATGTTGCACAACTCTCCCGACTGCTATGGGCGGTATTCGCCCGGTGACGACCCATCAGGCATGCCAACTGACGGACCGGGGAAGGCCAATCTAGCCTCAAACCGAAACTCGCACAGATCGGTATACAAACCTGGGTGCGGTAAGCGCGCATGGCGGACGATCGTGCGCAATGCATCACGCTTTTTCAATCGACGGCATGCCGACTGTGTACAACGTACCTGCCGCGCACGCTGTCGCGATCGTGACGCACTGCACAATAAAAATTAGGTGTCCAGGTCGACAGGCAATGCGGCGGGCGACTTGACTTCTTCCAGGCAGATCATCGATCGCACGTCGTCCACTCCCGGCACTTGCATCAGGCGGTCGGTCAGGAACTGGGAGAGGCTCTTGAGATCGCGGGCCACGACCTTCAGCAGGTAGTCGTAGTCCCCGGACACCGTGTGGCATTCGAGGATCTGCGGGAAGTCCCTGATGCTGGCTTCGATCTCGCGCACGCGGCCGAACTGGCCGCCATCGATGGTGAGACTGACGTAAGCCATGACCCCCAGCCCGAGGGCTTCGGGCTGCACTTGCGCGCGGTAGCCGCGGATCACGCCTCGCTCCTCCAGCGAGCGCACGCGTCGAAAGCACTGGGGAGCCGAGAGATGGACTTTGGCCGAGATCTCCACATTGGAAGCCCGGCCATCGTTCTGAAGCACGTCAAGGATCTTGCGATCCAATGCATCGAGTGTTGGCGTCGTCATGGCAAGAGGGAACCTCCTGAGCACGAAGCATGCGCTCTTGCTCGCCTGTGCGCAACTTTTGGAATGCTCATTTCGCCGCGGTCCGCCTAGACTGGCGAAGTTGCCACGATACCTACAGGGAAGCCCATGACTCCCGAGACCGTCCGCGCCCTCGAACCCCAGGCCCGCGCTGCATACGCCGTGGAGCTCGAGCAGCGCCACGGTGCTCGCAACTACCACCCGTTGCCGGTGGTGCTCACGCGCGGGGAAGGCGTCTGGCTGTTCGACACGCAGGACCGCCGCTACCTCGACATGATGTCTGCCTACTCGGCGGTCAGCTTCGGCCATTCGCATCCGGCCCTGGTCGAGGCCTTGACGGCGCAGGCCGGCCGCTTGGCGGTGACGAGCCGCGCGTTCCACACCGACCGGCTCGGGCCCTTCCTGGAAGCGCTGTGCCGCACCACCGGCATGGCTTGTGCCCTGCCGATGAACAGCGGTGCCGAGGCCGTGGAAACCGCCGTCAAGGCGGCGCGCAAGTGGGCCTACAAGGTCAAGCACGTGCCCGAAGGCCAGGCGCAGATCGTCGTCGCCGCGGGCAACTTCGCCGGCCGCACGACCACCATCGTCAGCTTTTCCAGCGAAGCGCAGTATCGCGATGGCTTCGGCCCCTACACGCCCGGCTTCGTCAGCGTGCCCTTTGGCGATGCGCGGGCACTGGAGGCGGCGATCACGCCGCACACGGCCGCCTTCATCGTCGAACCCATCCAGGGAGAAGCGGGCATCGTGGTGCCGCCCGTCGGTTACCTGAGGGCGGTGCGCGAGATCTGTACGCGCCACAACGTCCTGCTGATCTGCGACGAGGTTCAGACCGGCCTGGGCCGCACGGGTCGAACCCTGGCATGCGACCACGAGGGCGTGCGCCCCGACGGCCTGACGCTCGGCAAGGCGCTGGGCGGCGGGTTATTGCCGGTGAGCGCCTTCCTGGCGCGCGAAGACGTGATGGCGCAGTTCACCCCTGGCGACCATGGCAGCACCTTTGGCGGCAATCCCCTGGCCGCGGCGGTGGGGCTGGCTGCCTTGCAACTGCTGGAGCGCGAGCAGCTCGCCCGCCGGGCGCATGAGCTGGGCGAGTACCTGGTGGCGAAGCTGCGCGGCCTCGACCATCCCGCCCTCGCCGATATCCGCGGCAAAGGCCTGCTCGTGGGTATCGAGATCGATCCGCGCGTGGCCGACGCCCGCGAGGTGTGCGAGGGGCTGATGGCCGAGGGCGTGCTCACCAAGGACACCCACCACACCGTGGTGCGTCTGGCGCCGCCGCTGGTGATCGAGCAGGCGCATATCGACCTCACGGTCGCGGCCTTGCAGCGCGTGCTCGCCGCGCTGCCGGTGTCTTGCCGGGCTGCGTGAGGGGCTCGGCTCTCAGGGGCCGAGCACGGCCCCGCACTGGGCGCAGAACTTCGCGCCTGGGCTGGCTGGCGCGCCGCACTGCGTGCAATGCCTGTGTGGCGCAGGCGCGCCTACGTCGAGGTCGAGGATGGAAGGCGGCTCCACCGAGGCGAGCGCAGTTGCCGTGTGCAGGTCGCGGTTGAGCTGCGCGGCGGATGTGTCGGCGGATCCCGCCAGCGCCCGCTCACCGGCATGGAGAGCGGCGATCCGGGCCTGGTCCTCCGCCCCCCGCGGGGCCACGAGCACGCTTTGCCCCTGGGCGAACTGCATGAGGTGCTGGGCCAGAACCCTGGCTTCCTTCTCGGTGGAGAACATCGCCGTCACCTGACGGGCCGCATCCTTGCCGAACACCACCGACTCGATGCGGGCGCGCCACACACGCAGCGTCATCGCCTCGGTGCGGACGATGTCGCTTTGCGTGTTCATGCGGCTGGTGAACTGGTTGCCGGTGCCGATGCGCGAGGTCTGGTAATTGCCCAGCATCTCGACCCACACCAGCACCGACTCGAAGTTGAAGCGCCCCCAGAGCATGGCGGACCAGCGCAGGCAGAACCATGCCACCAGCGCCAGGATGGCGGAGGTGCCCAGCAGCGAAAACCGGTTCTCGTGCCAGCCGGCCAGCGGGTCGAACCCGCGCACGAACGTCAGCGCCAGCCCGGCCGCCAGGGCCACGAGCAGCACGGCGTACAGGTCCATCAGCAGCAGCGGGCCGTGGCGGCGGTCGCCGATGGCCGCTGCGAAGGTGGGCGCTCGGGTGCCGTGCACGGGCAGCGGCTGGGTCTCCTCGAACAGCTCGCCGGCGAAGCTGCCGCTGGGCGTAGCGGCGCTCGTGACCGGGTCGATGCGGGCATAGCGCCGGTTCGGGATGCGTTCCGTCCATTCCGACTGCAACGTGCGGTCGAGCTCGTCCATCAGCGTGGCCGGCGGTGCGTTCATCGACAGCCGCGCCTGCTCGACGCTGGTGCGCGTTTGAGGTGCGCTGTCCACCTGTGCCAGCACGGCCAGCATGGCGAGCCCGCAAGCCGTGAGCGCGGTGCCCAGCATGACGAAGGTCTGCACGTTGAGCGAGAAGCCGCCCAGGCCCGGCAGATGCCGACCCACCATGCCGATCAGCACCGGGGCCAGAATGGCCGCGGCGATCAGCCCGATCAGCGAGGCGGTGGACAAGCGTGCGCGCTGCTGCGTCAGCACGGGCTTCAACAGAAAGTACGCCCCGAAGGCGAAGTAGAGAAAGCCGATCCACGGGCGCGTGGCTTCCGTGCCGAACAGCCACCACGAGAACAGGAAGCTGAGCAGCGTGGCGCCGATGGCCGCCAAGTTGAACATGGCCAGGCGCGCCAGCCGCTGCACCTCGACCGGTGCGGTGATCAGCGTGGGCATCCAGTGGTACAGCATGCCCTCGATCGCGCCCTGAGGCTCGGGGTAGGTCAGCCCGCCCTGGCGCAGCAGTTCCTTCACGGCGTCGGCGGCGGGCGAGCCGCCCGTGGCGCCCATCGGAACTTCCGGGGCCAGCGAGGCGGGCCGGCCGCGGCCGAAGAAGAAGCGCAGGCGCCGCGCCGAGGCGGCCGCGCAGCCCACGCCGGCGGTCAGCATGGCCAGCCCGGTCAGCAGCGGCGCGCCAGCCAGACGCAGCGACTGCGCCTGCATCGCCTCGCGCGCCCACCACAAACAGGTGAGGCCCGCGACGCAGAGCAGCAGTGCACACAGCCAGAGCAGGCGGTTCTGCAGCTGATAGGGGTTCGGAAGCTCCAGCAGCTTCGATTCGGAGCTGTAGTCGTACGACATGGGCAGGGCCTCTCCCGGTCGAAAGTGCCGCAGTGTAGGAGCCCGCCCGCCGTGTCGATCCTCGGCGCCGCAGGGATGCGGCGCGGCCCGCGCCTGCCTTTAGGGGAGCGTCAGACGCGCTCCACGATCAGCGCGATGCCCTGTCCCACGCCGATGCACATGGTGCACAGCGCATAGCGTCCGCCGATGGCGTGCAACTGGTTCACTGCAGTGGTCACCAGCCGTGCCCCGCTGGCGCCCAGCGGGTGGCCCAGGGCAATGGCGCCGCCATTCGGATTGACGCGCGGATCGTCGTCGGCCAAGCCCAGGTCGCGCAGCACCGCGAGGCTTTGCGCCGCGAATGCCTCGTTGAGCTCGATCACGTCCATCTGCGCCAGCATGAGGCCGGCTTGTGCCAGCACCTTGCGCGTGGCCGGTGCCGGGCCCATGCCCATGATGCGCGGCGGCACCCCGGCGGTCGCCATGCCGACGACCCGCGCCCGCGGCGTGAGCCCGTGCCGCGCGGCGGCCTGCTCATGGGCCAGCAGCAGAGCGCAGGCGCCGTCGTTCACGCCAGAGGCATTGCCCGCGGTCACGGTACCGTCCGGGCGCACCACGCCCTTGAGTTTGGCGAGCGCCTCCAGCGAGGTCTCGCGCGGATGCTCGTCGCGGTCGACCACCACCGGCTCGCCCTTTCTCTGGGGCACTGTGACCGGCGTGATCTCGGCCGCCAAGAAGCCCGATTGCTGGGCCGCCACCGCCTTTTTCTGCGAGGCCAGTGCCATGCGGTCCTGGGCCTCACGCTCGATGCCGAAATCGCTCGCCACGTTCTCCGCGGTTTCAGGCATGGAGTCCACGCCGTGGCGCTGCTTCATCAGCTCGTTGACGAAGCGCCATCCGATGGTGGTGTCGTAGAGCGCGTTGCTGCGCGAGTACGCGCTCTCGGCCTTGGGCATCACGAAGGGCGCCCGGCTCATGCTTTCGACACCGCCTGCGATCATGAGGTCGGCCTCGCCACTGCGGATGGCGCGTGCGGCGGTGCCCACGGCGTCCATGCCCGAACCACAGAGCCGGTTGATCGTGGAGCCGGGCAGTTCGACCGGCAGGCCGGCCAGGAGCGAGGACATGCGCGCGACATTGCGGTTGTCCTCGCCCGCCTGGTTGGCGCAGCCGAAGATGACGTCGGTGACCGCCGCCCAGTCCATGCGCGGGTGCCGCGACATCAGCGCCTTGAGCGGAACGGCACCGAGATCGTCCGCGCGTACCGAGGACAACGCGCCACCGTAGCGTCCGAAGGGCGTGCGCAGGGCATCGCAGATGAAGGCGTGGGTGCTCATGGAAAGGGGCTCCTACGACGAACAGCGATTCGAAGGAACATGATAGGAGTCCCGCACCCCGCCAAGGCAACTCCCTCGGGGTAGACCCGCCGGGCGCCAAAACTTCACGCCGCGTTCGGCATCGCCTCCGTGGCATACACCGCGCCGAAGCGGTTCGAGAGGAAGTCCCCGAGGGACACGTCCTCCTGCTTCACGAACCCCGCGCTGGGCAGCCGCCCAGCGGCCAGCAGGTCGAGCATGGTGCACAAGCTGCTGGCCGTCGTGATCTGGATGGCGCTGCGCATGCGGCCCGCCAGCACCTGGCTGTAGACCTTGCGCACATAGCTGTCCTGCAGCAGGCGCCCGTCGCGCAGGCCCGCGACGGTTACGAAGATGATGACCACGTCCTGCAGCGTGGCGGGCACGGCCTGCTCCAGGATGTCCCTGAGCACTTCGCGCCGGTCCTTGAGGCGCAGGTCATGCAGCAGCGCCTTCATGATGGCCGCGTGGCCCGGGTAGCGGATGGTGCGGTAGTTGAGGGTGCGCACCTTGCCGTCCAGCGTGTCGCACAGGGTGCCAAGCCCGCCCGAGGTGTTGAACGCCTCGTACTGCACGCCGTCCAGCGCGAACTCCTCGCGCTCCTCCAGAGCGGGAACCTCCCGGCGGCGGCCGTCGACGATGGCTTCGCACGGCTCGCAGTACTCGTTGATGACGCCTTCCGTGCTCCATGTCAGGTTGTAGTTCAGCGCGTTGCTGGGGTAGGCCGGCAGCGCGCCCACGCGCATGCGCACGGAGTCGAGCGACTTGAAGCGCCGGGCGAGATCGGCGGCGGCGATGGAGATGAACCCCGGCGCCAGCCCGCACTGCGGGATGAACGCGCAGGGCGCGCCCGCGGCGAGTTCGCGGATGCGCCGGGTGCTCGCCACGTCCTCGGTGAGGTCCAGGTAATGCACGCCGAGCCGGGCGGCCGCCTCGGCCACCTTCACCGTCAGGTGGTAGGGCAGCGCGCTCAGCACCGCGTAGCGGCCGCGCAGGGCATCGCGCAATGCGCAGGTATCCGTGGCGTCGAGCTGCAGCGTATCGATGCGGGGCGAGCGGCGGGTCTCGGACACCACCTGGGCCAGCGCGGTGGTGCAGCGGTCGGCAACCGTGACGCGGTAACCCTGGTCTTCGGGGGTCTGCGACAGCAAATCGGCCACCACCGAGCCGATCTTGCCGCCGCCGATGAGCAGGATGTTCTTCATGAGCCTCTCCTTGACTGCCGACGGGATGATCGGGATTGTCCGGGGCCTTCCGACAAACCGCAGCTAGAGCAACGACGAATCGGCGCACGCTGGTCGGCATTTTGACGAATAACATTGACGATATGCCGAACCTGCCAATCGATCCGGTCGATCGCGCGCTGATCGCCTTGCTGCGCGAGAACGCACGCGCGTCGACGGCCGAGCTGGCTCGCCGCCTGGGCTTGTCGCGCACCACGGTGCAAAGCCGCATGGAGCGGCTGGAACGCCAGCGCGTGATCGGCGGCTACACCGTCACCCTGGCGGACGAGGTGGAAGCATCGCTGGTGCGTGCGCACGTGCTCATCACCCTGGTGCCCAAGCAGAGTGCGGCCATCGAGCAGGCCCTGCGCCGGATTCCGCAGGTGCGGGTGCTGCATTCGGTGAGCGGTCCTTTCGACCTCATCGCCGTCGTGGCGGCAGGTTCCATCGGGGAGCTTGATGTGCTCATCGACCAGATCGGCGCGCTGGACGGCGTGGAGCGCACCACCTCCGCGATCGTGCTGTCCACGCGTATCGATCGGTGAGCGGTGCGACGGCGGATTTCACGCCTGGCGCACGGCGGGCCCTCAAGGTCCGGAAATCCTTGCCGATGCCCGTAGTGGGCCGTCCGCCTCAGCCGGGCGCCTTCAGGGAAATGAAAAACGCCGGAAACACCGCACCGATCGACGTCAACGAGCTGCACGTCGGGATGTTCATCCATCTCGATGTCGGGTGGATGTCCCACCCCTTTCCCCTCAGCAGCTTCCGCATTGCCACGCACGAACAGATCGACATGATCAGATCGCTCGGGCTGAAGCGCGTGCGATGGAGCCCTGAGCAAAGCGCGCCGGCCGATGCGCAGGACCGGGCGAGAGTCGCGCAGGCCGCGCAGGGACCCTCGTTGGTGCTCCCCGAAACACCCGAGGCGGCGCAGCGACGGCGTCGCCGCGAGGCAGCGACCGAGCAGCGCACCGCGCTGGCGGCCTGCGAGCGGCAGTACGCCGAGGTGACGCGGGAGTGCAGGCAGCTCACCGAGCTCGTCGCCACCCAGCCGGAGGCCGCGCGCGATAGGGCCCTCGCGCTCACGCAGAAGATGGTCGACAAGATGCTCGCCGGCGCCGAACTGCGCATCCGGCTGCTCGATGACGCGCATGGCGACCGGTCCTGCGGGCACGCGGTCAACGTCGCGTTGATTTCCATGCTCATGGGCCGCAGCTGCGGCCTGGCCGAGGCCGATCTGCTCGACCTGGGCGTGGGCGCGCTGCTGCATGACGTGGGCAAGCTCGAATTGCCCACCCGCGTGCGGCAACTGGACGAGCACAGCACCGCCGCCGAGGTTCGTCTGTACGAGGATCATGTGTCGCATGGCGTCGCGCAGGCGAGCCGCCTGGGGCTGACCCCGGGCGCAACGCTCGTCATCGCGCAGCACCACGAGCTGGCGGACGGCAGCGGCTTTCCCATGCGGCTGGGCAGCGAACGCATGACGCCGCTGTCGCGCATCGTGTCGCTGGTCAATCGCTACGACAACCTCTGCAACCCGCTGCTGCCGGCCAAGGCACTCACGCCGCACGAGGCCGTGTCGCTGCTGTTCTCGCAGTCCCAGGCGAAGTTCGACACGGGCATCCTTGCCGCGTTCATCAAGATGATGGGCGTGTACCCGCCGGGTTCCGTGGTGCAGCTCACCGACGACCGCTATGCGATGGTGGTGGGCGTCAACTCCAGCCGCACGCTCAAGCCGCGCGTGCTGGTCCTCGATCCGCGCATGCCGCCCGAGGAGGTGGCGCCCATCGACCTGGAGCGCTACCCCAATCTCGGCATTCGTCGCAGCGTGCGCCCTTCGATCCTGCCGCCCGCGAATCAGCGGATGGTGGCGCCTCGCGCACGCGTGGCGTACTACTTCGAACCGGTGTCCGAGCTGCGCGAGATGGCAGTCGCCTGACGGTTCGCAGCCCCCTTCGGGGCGAACCCGTGTCGCACGAAGCCTTTCCTTGACGGCCGCGCGGGGCAGGCCTTTTTTGTACAGTCGGCGCAAGGGACGTCTGCGGGACCACAACCTGCGCCACTTGGATGCGTTCCCTCCTCTGCATGCTGGGAGCGCCATGAGTCCGGTCACCTCGCTGCTCGAGAAAAAGCTTGCCACGCTGGATGTCCCGCTCGCGGTGCAACTGCCCTCGGGCGAGCGGGTGGGTGCGGCCGACGCCCGCGTCGTCGTGAAGCTGCGCGACCTGGCGCCGCTGGCCAAGCTCGCGGCCGGGCAGGTGGGCCGCGTGGCGCAGGATTACGTCGAGGGCAGGTGCGATATCCAAGGCTCGATGCGCGACGTGATGCGCGTGGCCGCACGCATCATCGATGACGATCCCTCGCGGGGCGAAGCCGGTGGGGCGCCGCTGCGCTGGTGGAGCGACCTTGCACGACACAGCCGTTCCCGGGCACGGCACCACAGGCGCGCCGATGCCGAGCAGGTGCAGTTCCACTACGACGTGTCCGACGACTTCTATGCGTTGTGGCTCGATCCGCGGCGGGTGTACTCGTGCGCGTACTTCCGCGACTCGGACATGGACCTGGCCCAGGCGCAAGAGGCCAAGCTCGATCACATCTGCCGCAAGCTGCTGCTGCGCGAAGGCGAACGCTTCCTCGACATCGGCGCGGGCTGGGGCGGCCTGCTGCTGTGGGCTGCCGAACACTATGGCGTGGTCGCGCACGGCATCACGCTCAGCCGCAATCAGCACGCGCATGTGAGCCGCCTCATCGATGAGAGGGGCCTGACGGGGCGCGTGAGCGTGCAGCTGTGCGATTACCGCGACCTCCCGGAAGACACGCCTTGGGACAAGATCGCGTCGGTCGGCATGTTCGAGCACGTGGGGCGCGCGATGCTGCCGGCCTACTTCCGCAAGATCCGGCGGCTGCTGCGGCCGGGCGGGCTGTTGATGAACCACGGCATCACGGCCGGCGGCACCCGCAATGGTCAGCTGGGCGCAGGCATGGGCGAGTTCATCGAGCGCTACATCTTCCCCGGTGGGGAACTGCTGCACATGGCCCATGTGCTCAAGGTCATGAGTGAGGCGAAGCTGGAACCGCTGGATGCGGAGAACCTCAGGCCTCACTACGCCCGCACGCTGTGGTGCTGGAGCGATGGGCTAGAGGCCCGGCTTCCCCAGGCACGTGACCTCACCGACGACCGCGTGGTGCGGGCTTATCGGCTCTACCTTGCAGGCAGCGCGATGAGTTTCGAGCGCGGCTGGATCTCCCTGTACCAGATGCTCGCTTCACGTCCCAGTGGCGACGTCGGTCATGGGCCCATGCGCGGCGCACAATCGGACTACCCCTTCAACCGTTCGTACATCTACTGCGCAACGCCAATGATCTACAAATTCAAATCCAAGGCGACCGGTGACGTGATCATGATGGGGCCCAATGGCGACCAGGTGCTGCGAGTCATCGGCAAGCAGCCGGCGCCCAAGGGCATCATCGAGCCCGCTGCGATGCCGGCGGCGATCAGCGCGATCGAGCAGGCCATCGTCGACGACGAAAATGCGCGCAAGCAGGCCGAGGCCGAAGCGGCCGCCGAGGGCCGCACGCTGCAGCTGCGCGACGCGGTCACGCTGCGCCAGCGTGCCTGGCCGTTGGTGGAGATGATGAAACGTGCTCACGCTGCCGACGAGGACATCGTCTGGGGCGTGTGACGCAAGACTGACTGGGAGATCACGCGATGAAGCTCTGGAGCGACAGCTGGGCCAACGGCGAGCGCATTCCGGCCCGGTATGCCGCCGGGCGCTTGGACGAGCAAGGCAAGCCTGCCTTCTCCGACAACGTCAATCCTCACCTGGCGTGGAGCGAGGTGCCGGCGGGCACGCAGTCGTTCGTGCTCATCTGCCATGACTTCGACGTGCCCAGTCAGGCTGACGACGTGGGCAAGCCCGACCGCGAGGTGCCGGCCGACCTGCCGCGGGTCGACTTCTTCCACTGGGTGCTGGTGGACCTGCCCGCGTCGCTTCGCGAGATCCGCGAGGGCGAGTTCAGCCACGCCTTTACCCCGCGCGGCAAGGCCGGTCCCGCCACCCTGCATGGCGCGCGCCACGGACTGAACGACTACACCGGCTGGTTCCACGGCGACCCCGGCCTGGCCGGTGACTACTTCGGCTACGACGGCCCCTACCCACCGTTCAACGATTCGCTCATCCATCACTACGTGTTCACGCTCTATGCACTGGGCATCGAGCGCGCGCCGGTTCAGGGTGCGTTCACCGGCCCTCAGGTGCGCGAGGCCATCTACCCGCATCTGCGCGGCGAGGCGATCTGGTCGGGCACTTACACGCTGAACCAGCGCCTGGTCGGGTAGCGCGCGATGCACGATCACGCCACCCGCCTCATTGCCATCCGCCACGGGGAGACCGCCTGGAACGTCGACACCCGCATACAGGGTCAGCTCGATGTGCCGCTCAACGACACGGGCCGCTGGCAAGCTGCCCGCCTGTCGCGGGCACTGGCCGACGAGGGCATCGTCGCGGTGTATTCCAGCGATCTGGGGCGCGCGTACGAGACGGCACGCGCCGTGGCGGAGGCCAGCGGCCAGCCGGTGCTGCCTGATGCGGGTTTGCGCGAGCGGCACTTCGGCGAGTTCGAGGGTCACACCTGGAAGGAGATCGAGGAGCGCTGGCCCGCGCAAAGCGAGCGGTGGCGCAAGCGCGACCTCGATTTCGCCCCGGCTGGCGGCGAGACACTGCGGCAGTTCTATGCCCGCGTGATCGAGGTGGTCACCCGGCTGGCGAGGGCCCACCCGGGCCAGGCCATCGCGCTCGTAGCCCATGGGGGAGTGATGGACTGCCTGTACCGCGCGGCGGCGCGCATCGACCTGCAGGCGCCGCGCTCCTGGCAACTGGGCAATGCGAGCATCAACCGCCTCCTGTACACGCCGGAGGGCTTCTCGCTCGTCGGCTGGAGCGACACCCTGCACCTCGAAGCCGGGCCACTCGACGAGCCGGCTGATCGCGTCGGCTACGCCGCCTGAGGGCGCCGAAGGACGACGAGCCGCAGCGCGTGGCGGACATCGCTCGGGCGCTTCGATACCCCGACGGCGGTCAAGTACCACCGCTTGGTGAAGGAAGACCTCTTTGAAGCCAAGTGCGTAGTGCGCACTCGGTGTGGCGTCACTCCATCACCGAGTGCGATATGCGCGCGTTTGGCTGTTCGCCTCAAGGAGAGATACCCCCACAGCGTGAACTGCGCGATGACACGGGGGTGCGTCGTTCCTAGACTGCCATTTCGCCCATCGAATCGGTTCATCACGCGAACCGACGCATCGCATGCACTGGATGGAAGGCACCGTATCGCCACGCGCGGCTGGCCCAGCGGGCCAGCGCGCGGTCTGAGCGCATGAACGCCATGGCCGGCGAGCGCGACGTCATACTGGAAACGCACGACCTCACCCGCGAGTTCAAGGGATTCGTGGCGGTGAAGAAGGTCAACCTGCGCGTGAGGCGCGGCACTATCCATGCGCTGATCGGCCCCAACGGTGCAGGCAAGACCACCTGCTTCAATCTGCTGACGAAGTTCCTCGCGCCCACTTCCGGGCGCATCGTCTTCGATGGTCGCGACATCACCCGCGAGACCGCCGTGGATGTGGCCCGGCACGGCGTGATCCGCTCCTTCCAGATCTCGGCCGTGTTTGCGCACCTGACCGTGCTCGAGAACGTGCGCGTGGCGTTGCAGCGCAAGCTCGGCACCACGTTCCACTTCTGGAAGCCCGAGCGCACGCTGCGTGTGCTTGACGAGCGTGCCATGCAGCTGCTGCGCGAGGTGGATCTCGACCGCCATGCGGACCTGCCGGCCGTGGAGCTGGCCTACGGCCGCAAGCGCTCCCTGGAGATCGCCACCACGCTGGCCATGGACCCGCAGCTCATGCTGCTCGACGAGCCCACTCAAGGCATGGGCCTGGAGGACGTGGAGCGCATCCAACACCTCATCAAGCGCGTCTCCGCGGACCGCACCGTGCTCATGGTGGAACACAACATGAGCGTGGTCGCTCAGCTGGCCGACACCATCACCGTGCTGCAGCGTGGTGCCACGCTGGCCGAAGGGCCTTACGAGCAGGTGTCCAGGAACCCGGCCGTGATCGAGGCCTACATGGGCAGCGCCCAGGTCGAACTCTCGGGAGCGCATTGACATCATGGCCACCCGCTTCCTCGAAGTGCGCGAGCTCCACGGCTGGTATGGCGAGTCACACGTGCTGCACGGGGTGAACCTGCACGTCGACGAAGGCGAGGTGGTCACCCTCCTGGGCCGCAACGGGGCCGGCCGCACGAGCACGCTGCGCGCCGTCATGGGCCTCATCGGCAGCCGCAAGGGCTCGATCAAGGTGCGCGGCACCGAGACCATCGGCTGGCCGCCGCATCGCATCGCCCGCATGGGCGTGGGCTACTGCCCCGAGGAGCGCGGCATCTTCTCCAGCCTCTCCGCCGAGGAGAACCTCATGCTGCCGCCCACGCTCGCCGCAGGCGGCATGAGCGTGGCGCAGATCTACGAGATGTTCCCCAACCTCAAGGAGCGTGCCGCGAGCCAAGGCACCCGCCTGTCGGGCGGCGAGCAGCAGATGCTCGCGGTGGCGCGCATCCTGCGCACCGGGGCGAAGCTCTTGCTGCTCGACGAAATCTCCGAGGGCCTGGCACCGGTCATCGTGCAGAAGCTGGCGGAGACCGTGGTGGCGCTGCGGCGCCAGGGGTACACCATCGTGATGGTGGAGCAGAACTTCCGCTTCGCCGCGCCGCTGGCCGACCGCTTCCTGCTGATGGAGCACGGCCGCGTCATCCAGGAATTCACACAGGCCGAACTGCCCCAGCGGCAGGAGCGGCTGCACGAGTACCTCGGCGTGTGAGGGGCACGACCTGAAGGACATCCGATTCCACCTACTCAGGAGCACTCGAATGGCACTCAGGAAGACCATCGGAAGGAAGACCACCACCGCTTGCGCCCTGGCGCTCGGCACCATGCTGGGCGGTGCCGCCCACGCACAGTTCTCGGGCGACGTGATCCGCATCGGATTCATCACCGACATGTCGAGCCTGTATGCCGACATCGACGGGCCCGGCGGCGTCGAGGCTATTCGCATGGCAATCGCCGACATGGGCGGCGCGATCAACGGCAAGAAAATCGAGGTGCTCTACGCCGACCACCAGAACAAGGCCGACATCGCCGCCGCCAAGGCACGCGAGTGGTTCGACACGCAGGGCCTGGATCTGCTCATCGGCGGCACCAACTCCGGCACCAGCCTGGCCATGTCCAAGGTGGCGGCGGAAAAGAAGAAGCCCTTCGTCGTGGTGGGGGCGGCCACCTCGGCGCTCACCAACGACCAATGCACGCCCTACACCGTGCACTGGGCCTACGACACCGTGGCGCTCGCCAAGGGCACCGGCAACGCGGTCGTCAAGGCGGGCGGCAAGACCTGGTTCTTCCTGCAGGCCGACTACGCCTTCGGTGCCCAGCTCATGAACGACACCGCCGCGGTCGTCAAGGCTGCCGGCGGCACCGTGGTCGGCTCCGTCAAGCACCCGCTGAACGCCAGCGATTTCTCGTCGTTCCTGCTGCAGGCGCAGTCCAGCAAGGCGCAGATCCTCGGCCTGGCCAACGCGGGCGGCGACACCATCAACGCCATCAAGGCGGCCAACGAGTTCGGCGTCACCAAGAACATGAAGCTGGCGGGCCTGCTGATGTTCATCAACGACGTGCATTCGCTGGGGCTCAACGCGGCCGGCGGCATGTACCTCACTGACAGCTGGTACTGGAACCAGAGCCAGGAGACGCGTGCGTGGAGCCGCCGCTTATTCGAGAAGCTCAAGCGCATGCCCTCATCGCTGCAGGCGGGCGACTACTCCGCCGCGCTGCAGTACCTCACCGCCGTCAAGGCCACTGGCACCGACGACGCCGACAAGGTGCTCGCCCAGATGCGCAAGACCAAGATCAACGACGTCTTCGCCAAGGGCGGCTTCATCCGCGGCGACGGCCGCATGGTCCACGACATATACCTCATGCAGGTCAAGCTGCCCAAGGAATCCACCGAGCCCTGGGACTACTACAAGGTCGTGCAGACCTTCAAGGGCGAGGAGGCCTGGACGACAAAGGCTGACAGCAAGTGCGCCTTGTGGAAGTGATCCGGCGACTGTGCGGCGGCGGCCACGCGGGCTGCCGCATGCGCTGAACAACCCCCATGGACATCTTCGGCATCCCCTTGCAAGCGCTTCTCGGCCAGCTGCTGCTGGGCCTGGTCAATGGCTCGTTCTACGCGATGCTCAGCCTGGGCTTGGCGGTGATCTTCGGGCTCCTGGGCATCGTGAACTTCGCCCACGGCGCGCTGTACATGATGGGCGCGTACGTGGCGTGGATCGGGCTGGATGCGTACGGCCTCAACTACTGGCTGGCGCTGCTGCTGGCGCCGCTTGTCGTCGGTGCGCTGGGCATCGTCATCGAGCGCTCGCTGCTGCGGCACCTGTACCGCGTGGACCCTATCTACGGGCTGTTGCTCACCTTCGGCCTAGGGCTCATCGCCGAAGGCATCTTCCGTGACCGCTTCGGCGTGTCAGGCCAGTCGTACGCAGTACCCGAGGCCCTGCAGGGCGCCACCGACCTCGGCTTCATGGTGCTGCCCAACTACCGCGCCTGGGTGGTGTTCGCCTCGCTGCTCGTGTGCTTCGGTACATGGTTCCTCATCGAGCGCACCAGGCTGGGCGCCTACCTGCGCGCCGGCACCGAGAACCCGTCCCTGGTGCAGGCCTTCGGCGTGAACGTGCCCGTCATGGTGATGCTCACCTACGCCGCCGGTGCCGGCCTGGCCGCCATCGCCGGCGTGCTGGCCGCTCCGGTCATCCAGATCACGCCGCTCATGGGCAGCAATCTCATCATCGTGGTGTTTGCCGTGGTCGTGATTGGCGGCATGGGTTCGATCCTCGGCTCCATCCTCACCGGGCTGGTGCTGGGCGTGGTGGAAGGCCTGACGAAGGTGTTCTATCCCGAGGCGTCGAACATCGTCGTGTTCGTCATCATGGCCATCGTGCTGATGGTCCGGCCCGCGGGCTTGTTCGGGAAGGAGAGGTGATGGACGCCGACCGCCTAGGCCGCTACGCGCTGCTCGCCGGGCTGACGGTGCTGATCGTGGCTCCCTTCATCGGCCTGTACCCCATCTTCATGATGAAGGCGATGTGCTATGCCCTCTTCGCCTGTGCCTTCAACCTGCTGCTGGGCTACACCGGGTTGCTGTCCTTCGGGCACGCGGCCTTCATGGGCTCGGCGGCGTACGTCACGGGCTGGCTGGTGCGCTCGGCCGGCTGGTCACCCGAGCTGGGGCTCCTGGCAGGCACGGCGGCGGCCGCGCTCCTCGGCCTGGTGGTGGGCCTGATCGCCATCCGCCGGCAGGGCATCTACTTCGCCATGATCACCCTGGCCATGGCGCAGATGATCTACTTCGTGTGCCTGCAGGCGCCTTACACCGGCGGCGAGGACGGGCTGCAAGGCGTGCCGCGCGGCCGCCTCTTCGGCATCGTGCCGCTGGCCAACGACCTGGTGATGTACTTCGTGGTGCTCGCAATCTTCGTGGCCGTGTTCCTGTTCATCATCCGCGTGGTGCGCTCGCCCTACGGGCAGGTGCTCAAGGCCATCCGGGAAAACGAGCCGCGCGCCGTGTCATTGGGCTATGACGTCGACCGCTACAAGCTGCTCGCCTTCGTGCTCTCGACCGCGCTGGCCGGGCTCGCGGGCGCGCTGAAGACGCTGGTACTGGGCTTTGCCACGCTGTCGGACGTGCACTGGTCCCTTTCCGGCGAGGTGGTGCTGATGACGCTCCTGGGCGGCATGGGGACCTTTGCAGGCCCGGTGCTCGGGGCCTTCACGATCATCGGCCTGCAGAACTACCTGGCCGACCGTGTCGGGTCCTGGGTGACCGTGATCATCGGCGCGATCTTCGTGGTGTGCGTGATCGCCTTCCGCAAGGGCTTCGTCGGGGAACTGCTCGCCTGGCAGCAGCGCCGCCGGCGCACCGTGCAGCCCTCAGCTTCCGTCGAACAGGTCGCCCGCTGAGCGCGGCGGCGTCACGCCGAGATGCCGGTATGCGGCGAGCGTGGCGATGCGGCCGCGCGGCGTGCGCTGGAGATAACCCTGCTGGATGAGGTAGGGCTCGATCACGTCCTCGATGGTGTCGCGCTCCTCGCCGATGGCCGCGCCCACGTTGTCCAGGCCCACCGGACCACCGTCGAAGCGGTGGATCACCGCTTCGAGCAGCTTGCGGTCCATCACGTCGAAACCCTGCGGGTCCACATCGAGCAAGGCCAGCGCACGATCGGCGATGAGCTTCGTGATGCGGCCGTCGCCCTTCACGTCGGCATAGTCGCGCACCCGCCGCAGCAGCCGGTTGGCAATGCGCGGCGTGCCGCGCGAGCGGCGCGCGATCTCGAAGGCGCCTTCGGCGTCGATCGGCACCTCCAGCAGGCCCGCCGACCTCTGCACGATGCGCGCAAGCTCCTCGGCGCTGTAGAACTCCAGCCGCGCCACGATGCCGAAGCGGTCGCGCAGCGGGTTGGTCAGCATGCCGGCGCG
>CBINBY010000024.1:0-53805 GCA_966248995.1 uncultured Burkholderiales bacterium
GGCCGGCACGGCGGTTGCGCAGCCCGGTGGTGCCGGCAGTTTGCAGGTGGATGACCCTGGCGTCGTCAACCTGGCTGGTCAGGCTGTTGCGCAGCCTGGCGGCTCTGGGAGCCTGTCCGTCGTGGCGCTCGGGGTGGTGCCTACGTGGCCTGCCGGCGGGACCGCTCGCATTGGACCTCGCGTGATACCTGGACGAAGGACAAGGTAATGCAGCAGCAGGACCTCATTGCAGGAGACAGTCTCAACTTCGCGGTTTCGGTCTCGAAGTACCCGCCGAGCAGCGGCTGGGTCCTGACGTATCGACTCGTCCCGCGCAACCCCGGCAGCTTGCCCATCGATTTCGCCGCCAGCGCTGATGGTGATGAGTTCGTCGTCGCAGTGCCGGCCAGCACCACTGCCGAATGGGCGCCGGGCGCGTACACCTGGGCGTCCTGGGTCGACAAGGCTGGCGAGCAGTACACCGTCACCCAAGGGCAGATCACGATCCAGCCGAACCCGCGTAACGCTGCGGCGGGCTACGACGGTCGCAGCCAGGCGCGCAAAGCGCTCGACGACGCGCGTACGGCGTTAGCTGCTTGGCAACCCACGCAGCGCCGCTACAAGATCGGCGAGCGAGAGATGGAATTCCGCAGCACCTCCGAAATCATCGAGCTCATCTCGTACTGGGAGATCCAGGTCCAGCGCGAAGACCGTGCTGCCCGGCGGGCCGCAGGTCTGCCCGACCCCCGCCGTTCCTTCGTGAGGCTCAACCGTGGCTGATACCAAGCAATCCGGTCAGACCATCCTCGACGAGTTCCGCGCGGCGATGCAGGCCAATCGTGCCGCTCAACAGCGCGCCATCGCGGTGCCCTCACGCCGCATGTACGCAGCGGCTCGCTCCAACCGCCTGACAGGTGGCTTCGGCAGCGCAGGCAACAGCAGCGCCGATGCCGAACTCGCCAGCAGCCTCACATCCCTGCGTGCGCGCTCCCGGCAGATGGTGCGCGACAGCGCCTATGCCAAGCGCGCGAAGGTGATCGTTGTCAACAACGTCGTCGGCGCGGGCATTGGCATGCAAGCGCAGGTGACCACCAGCCGCGGGGAACTCAGCCAACGGGTGAACGATGGCATCGAGCGTTCCTGGGTCGAATGGGCCTGTGCAGACGCCTGCCATACCGGTGGCGCGATGCACTTTCATGACCTCGAGCGCGCGGCCATGGGTCAGGTATTCGAGGCCGGCGAGATATTCATCCGCATGCACCACTCGCGGTTCGGCAACTCGCGAGTGCCGCTCGCGCTCGAGCTCATAGAACCGGAGCGCCTTGCCCACGAGCTGGTGGATCCGGGCGCTGTCGCCACCGATGCCGAGGTGCGCATGGGCGTGGAGGTAGATGCGTTCGGGCGTGCCCTTGCCTACTGGGTTCGCAGGCGGCACCCGGGCGACATTCGCGGCCGTATTGAAGCTGTGGACCGATTCGAGCGCGTGCCCGCCAGTGACATGTTCCACCTTCGCATCGTCGACCGCTGGCCGCAGACGCGCGGCGAGCCGTGGCTGCATACCGTGCTGCGCAAGCTCGATGACATGAACGAGTACAGCAGCTCCGAGGTGCAGGCTGCGCGGGCATCCGCCTACTACTTCGCTACTGTCAAGAAGCCGTCTGTCGACAGCGGTCCCATCGGGAACGACCAAGACGAGAGCGAGCAACCTCTCATCGACATCGAGCCACTCACGGTGCAGGAGCTCGCTCCTGGCGAGGAGCTGGAGTTCCACTCGCCGAACCGACCCAACACCGCGCTGGACCCGTTCATGCGGTACATGCTCCGGGAGGTATCGGCCGGCTGCGGGCCCAGCTATGAGAGCCTCAGCCGCGACTACTCGCAGAGCAACTACAGCAGCTCCCGCTTGGCGTTGCTAGACGACCGCGACCTTTGGCGCACCTTGCAGCAGTGGTGGATTCGTAGCTTCCGGCAGCCCCTACATGCGCGCTGGCTGCATCAGGCCGTGCTTGCCCGGGCAATCGATGCTGTGTCGCCCTCGCAGTACGCCACCGACATGCGCAAGTTCGAGGCTGTGCTGTTCAAGCCACGTGGCTGGAACTGGGTGGATCCGACCAAGGAGGTCGCCGCCTACAAGGAAGCAGTGAAGGCTGGATTCATTACGGTGACCGATGTCATCGCTGCCACTGCCGGTGGCCAGGACATCGAGGACGTGATCGCAACCCGTAAGCGCGAGCTCGAGCTCATGGAGGAAGCAGGCATCAAGGTCGATACCACCGTTTCGGCTGCGCCTGCAAAGCCCCCGCCGGCGGCGGCGCCACCGCCCGATGGCGGGGGTGACGACGACAACGATGACGACCAATCAGATGACCCGCCCCGGCGGGTCATTTCATTTCCAAGGTGACACATGGCAAAGCGAGCCTTTTCGATCGGCAAGGTGTTCGAGCGCGCCAAGGACGATGGCGATCTCGTGGTGGAGATGGCCTTCGCCAGTGAGGAGCCCTACGAGCGCTGGTGGGGCGTCGAGATCCTCGATGTGAACGACCAGTCCGTGCGCCTCGGGCGCCTCAATGACGGCGCGCCCGTGCTCTACAACCACAACTGGGACGACCTCCGTGGCGTCCACGTGCCCGGCTCCGTCCGCGCCGACGACGACAAGGTGCTGCGTGGCAAGGTGCGCATCACCTCCGCCACGCAGGCGGGCCGAGACACCATCGCCCTCGTCGAGTCCGGCGTGCTGAGCAAGGCCAGCGTCGGCTACCAGATTCACAAGGTCATCGAGCAGACCACCAGCAAGAGCGGAGAGCGCATCGAGCGTGAGCTGGACGGCGGGCTCTTCGAACGCACCCTCGAACGCTTCATTGCGCGCGACGGCCGAGCCGGCGCTCGGGGCGACGTGCACGAGTTCCGCCGAGCGTTGGATGAGGCTGCTGGCGCATTCGATCGGGCGGCCGACAGCGAGACCGTCTACCGAGTCGTCGACTGGGAGCCTCACGAGAACTCCCTCGTCACCGTGCCTGCGGATCCCACCGTCGGGGTCGGCCGCATGGCTCGGCAAACACCACGTCTATCAACTGCGGCTGCGTCCGCATCGAAAGGAGCCACTATGGCTGGAGAAAACGCCGCCGCGGGCGCAACCGCGGATCAGCAGTCCCAAGAGCAACAGCGCCAAGGTGGCCAGCAGCATGAGCACCGCCAGGCTGGCCAGCAAAGCGGAGAGCGCGCCGTCGAGATGGAGCGCGCACGCCGCCGCGGCATCGAGAACCTGTGCAAGGCCAACAAGATCGACGACAGCGTGCGCGACTACTGGATCGCCACGGGTCTGTCGGTTGAAGCCATCACCGATGACCTGGTCAAGATCATCGAAGAGCGCGGCAAGAACAACCCGCAGAGCGAGGCCAAGTTGGGCCTGAGCAGCGGCGAGGTCAAGCGCTACAGCCTGTTCAACGCCATCCGCGCGGTGGCCGATCAGAACTGGTCCAACGCGGGCTTCGAACTCGACTGCAGCCGCGAAATCGCAAAGCGCCTGCAGCGCCTGCCGGACCCAAAGAAGTTCTTCGTGCCGTTCGAGGTGCAGCACGACAAGCGCATCTCTCCCCAGCGCCGGGACCTAACGGCTGCCAGCGCCGCCGGTGGAGGCTACCTGGTCGGCACCGAGAACATGAGCTTTATCGAGGTTCTGCGTAACCGCTCCGTGGCGTATCGCATGGGTGCACGTCGCCTGTCCGGTCTCGTGGGCAATGTCACCATTCCCCGGCAGTCCGCCGCTGCCACGGCCGCGTGGCTGGCCAACGAAGGCAGCCAGATTCCCGAGAGTGGGCAGACATTCGGTCAAATGGCTCTGTCGCCCAAGACCGTTGGCGCCTACACCGAGATCAGCCGCCAGCTGCTCCTGCAGTCGAGCCCTGATGCCGAAGGCATCGTCACCGCCGACCTTGGCGCTGTCTCGGCCCTGGCCGTGGATGTGGGCGTGCTTCGTGGTAGCGGCTCAGGTGGGGAGCCCACGGGCATCGTCAACACGTCGGGTATTGGCACCGTGAACGGCGCGACCTTCGACTACGCCGACATCCTCGAATTCCAGGTCGACGTGGCGACTGCCAACGTGACCCCTGAGATGGGTGGCTACGTCACCACGCCGACTGTCGCGGCCCTTGCCATGCAGCGCACGCGCTTTGCCAACACAGACACGCCACTGTGGCAGGGCAACCTGTGGGACGGCCAGATGGCCGGCTTCCAGGCCATGTCCACCAACCAGATGTCTGCCGGCACGATGCTGTTCGGCGACTGGCGCCAGGTCGTGGTGGCCGAGTGGGGCGTGCTGGAGATCGAGGTCAACCCGTATGCCAACTTCCAGGCCGGAATCATCGGTATCCGGGCCATGGTCTCCATCGACGTCGGTCTGCGCTATGCCGGAGCCTTCAGCTACGGCGCGGCGATGACCTGATCGATCGTCACCCACATCCCACACGAAAGGAGCCCACGCCGTGCTGATGGCGCACCAGTCCACGCTGGTCGTCGGCGCCGCGGCGTCTACCCCTATGGAACAGAAAGCAAAGACCAAGCGGGTGCGTGTGTTGCGCCCCTTCCTCCTCAAGGGGAAGCCGGTCGAAGCCGGTGCGGTCATCGAAGTGGAATCGCGCTTCGCTGCCGAGCTGTGCACGTTCAACAAGGCCGAGATCACCGATGCCCCGGTTGCACCCGCACCCCGGAAGTCGGCAGAGGCCAAGAGGGAGGTCTGACCCATGATGGGCAACCAAGGCCAAGCCTCCAAGACCGTCAAGCTGCTCGACCCGGCCAGCGCCGCCAACACGGCGGCCGCCACCAGTGGATGGGTCGATGTGCGCGAAGCAGAGGGCGACATCGTCTTCAGCAACCAGGTTGGCGCACTCACGGGGTCCATCACCTGGACGATCGAGCACGCCAGCGATGGCAGCGGGACGGGTGCTGCCGCCATTACCCCCAATGAGGGTGCTTACACGGCCGGCGCGGCGAACCAAATCCAGAAGCGCACTGTCAATGCGAGCGCCGTTGCAGGCTGGGTCCGGTGCGTCGGGACGATCGGCACCGGCCCTGCGCTGGTCGCCGCTTCGATCAGCTATCACCCCAAGTACGTCTGAGCGGAGCAACCAACATCATGCGTACCTACACCATCCGCACCGGCTGCAGCTTCCGCTTGCATGACGGCACGTTGCGCACTGGCGGCCAAGAGATCGAGCTCGAGGACGACGTGGCGCAGGCACACGCCGACAAGATCGAGCTGGTGCCGGACGAGCCCGAGCTGGCGGCCACGCCCGAACCCGACCCCGAGACAGGCGTGCAGACGCCTGCACCGGCAGAGCCGGGCGAAGCGAGCACCTGATGGCCATTGTCGAAGACCTGAACGCGTACCTCGCCGACTTCGGCGTGCCGTGCAGTGCTGCTGGCGCTTCGTTCACTGGCCTGCTGGACCAACCGGACGAGCTCATGGACGTGCAGCGCATCACGGCGCACAGCCGGCAGTACCTGCTGACCTACAAGACCGCCGACGTCACGCTCGCGCGCGATGCGGCGGTCGTGGTCAACAGCGTGGCCTACACCGTGCGCGAGGCGCCGCGCCAGGTCGACGACGGCGCCTTCAGCCGCGTACTTCTGAGCAGGGCCTGACGCCATGGCAGCGAGCAAGGCCGAACAGATCTGCGCTCGCATCGCCGAGCTGCTAACCGGTGCCACTGCGGCCGGGGCCCGGGTCTACCGGGACCGCGAGGACGCATTCACGCGCGAGGAGTCACCATCGATCGTCATCGAGGCGGTCGACGAGGACACCGACCTCCTGGGGGGCGGCAGCGGGCCTTTCATGCCGCTCGCGCAGATGGAGAGCGATTTGCTGCGCGTCGCGGTCATCACCGTTGTGCGCAGCTCAGGCTGGCAGCAGACGGCGGACGCGGTGCGCGTGGCTGCTCACGCGCTCATCGTTGCCGATGCTCAGCTGAGGACCATCGTGGCTGGCATGCGCCGCGACCGTTGCGAGTGGCGCCCGGCCAGCACGGACCTGCCATTCGGCTACTGCGCGCAGATCTACGCAATCAAGTACCTCACCCGTGCCCACGCGCTCGACGCGTTGGCATGACCAACAAACCCCCGAATTCACTCGAAGCATGAGCACTGACCAAGACATCGAGCAAGAGATCCAGACCAAGGGCCTCACTGCACCGCGCGTTACGCCCGAGGATATTGAGGCGAACATCGCCACCGAGTACTACTTCACCGCCGCGGAAGGCGTGGTCGGAAACCTCGACTACGACAGCGATGTCGAGATTCACCCTTCAGCCGGCACCCTCACGCTCTGCGTGCTGGTGTTGCGCAACGGCTTCACCGTTACCGGCGAGTCGGCCTGCGCGAGCCCTGAGAACTTCGATGCAGAGCTGGGCCGAAAGATCGCTCGCCAGAGCGCCGTGCAAAAGGTATGGCCGTTGATGGGCTACGCCCTCAAGGAGCGCCTGCACTCGGCCTGACGAGTGAAGTGAAACGGGGCGCTTGGTGCGCCCTCATCGTGCTGCCCATCGTCTTCCTCTAGGAGATCACCATGTTCCTCTTCGGCTCCGGCATCATGTGGGGCACCCCCCTCACCGATGCTTCCGGCGCGGCGATTGCCAATCCCACGCCGCTCATCTTCGGCACCCTGCAAGACACTGAGGTCGACATCAAGTTCGAGCTCAAGCAGCTGCACGGCCAGAACCAGTTCGCGGTGGCGGTGGGCCGCGGCAAGGGCAGCATCAGCGGCAAGGCCAAGATGGCCGACATCCGCGCCGGCTTCCTCGAAACGGTCGTCTTCGGCGTATCCGGCACTGCGGGCCTCACCTCCATGGTGTACGACACCGTCGGCACTGCCGTTCCGGCCACCCCGTTCCAGGTGACCGTGACGCCGCCCAATAGCGGCACGTTCTCGGCTGACCTGGGTGTGATCAGCAGCATTACCGGCCGTGCGCTTACACGCGTCGCGTCGGCCCCTGCATCTGGTCAGTACAGCGTCACCGTTGGTGGCCAGTACACCTTCGCTGCTGCCGACCAGGGTGTCGTGATGTACATCAACTACCGCTACACCGCCAGCAGCACCGTGGCGCAGCGGATGACGATCACCAACCTTCCCATGGGCTACGCGCCGACGTTCCGCGCCGACTTCTACGGCCCATACCAAGGCAAGAGCTGCGTGCTGACCCTCAACAGCTGCATTTCCGAGGGCTTCAAGCTCGGCGCCAAGAACGACGACTTCAGCGTGCCCGAAGTGGGCTTCCAGGCCTTTGCGGATGCTGGCGGCGTCATCGGCACGCTGGCGGTGAGCGAGTGATGGGGGCGCCTCAGTTCCCGGGCTTCCCGGTCGTCATCAACGGCGTGGAGCGCACCATGCCGGCCCTCAGCGCAAAGGCCGCGAAGGTCCTCTGGCCTCGCATGCTCGCCTTGCAGGAGGGGAAAGAGCCGGACCCCCTGGGCCTGGCTGCAGCCGTGGCCCACGCCTGCCTCGTGCGCAACCACCCAGAGCTCACCGAGGACGAGGTGGCCGAGCACGTGGACCTCGACAACTACGAGCAGCTGCTCGCACAGGCTGGCGGCAAAGGCAGTTTCCGCCGCTGGTGCGATCAGCAGGTGGCTGCCGAGGGAAACGCACAGCCCCAGCCGATGGCGACGGATGGGACTGGGGCGCCATTTACGCCAGCATCGCCACTGCCACCGGATATCGCTTCCGCGACATCGACGAGCTGAGCCTCGACGACATCGCGGACCTGTGGATGTACTGGCGGGAACACCCGCCGGTGCACATCAGCGTGTCCGCCGCTCTGCGCGCGTGGGGCGGCAAGCCGTCCAGCCGGTCCGTCACGGCGCGATCGCAAGCCAATGAAGGGGCAGGGGGCACCTCGGCCATGGAGGCCGTAGCAGCCATCCTCGGCCCGCCCGTCCACAAGTTCCGGCCTCCCTGCCGGATGTTGCAGCCCGTGCAGGCATCTGCACAGGAGAGTGCATGAGCACGCAGATCAAGTACACCGCCACGCTCGACGACAACCCGTTCTCCGCCGGTGCGCAACGCCTGGGCAACGTGCTGCAGGGCATCCAGCAGCGCTTCAGCCAGATGGGGCGCGACTTCACGACGGTGGGGCAGGGCATGTCGGCGCAGGTCGGCCAGATCACGGACAGCGTGCGCAGCGAGGTGGCCGCCATGGGCGGACACTTCAGCACGCTGCTCGAGGCGGTGGGCCGTACACGCCTGGGCTTCATCGCCTTGGTCGGCGCCGCTGCCGGCCTGGCCGCCGGCAAGGCCGTAAGCGCGACGGCAGAGATGACCGAGGCGGCCATGGATCTTGGCCGGGTGCTGGGAACCAGTACCAACGAGGCACAGAGGTGGCGCATCGCGCTGCAGGACGTCGGTGCACAGCAGTCCGACCTCGAGGGCGCCGCCAAGGGCATGGCGCGCCAGCTGAAGGAAAACGAGGCCGAGCTGAATGCCATGGGCCTCGTAACGCGTGACGCGGCCGGCAACCTGCGGCCGATGAACGAGCTGCTGGTGGAGGGCCTCGACATCCTCAACCAGCACAAGCAAGGCGCCGATCGCGCGCTGGCCTCACAGCAGCTCTTCGGCCGCGGCGTTGATGCGTCATCGAAGCTCCTTCTGATCAACAAGGACACGATCGAGGACGCCACCAAGACCATGGAAGACCTCGGCCTCGAGGTCGGCGCTAATGCCGTCGCGGCCTGGAAGGAGTACGACGCGGCCACGGATCGCGCCGGCTTCAGCATGCGCGGCCTGGGCAACACCGTGGGGCGCATCCTCATGCCCATCATCACGGACCTGGTCAACGCGTTCAATGCCGCGATGCCGGCCGCGATAACGGTGGCCAAGGGTGCCCTCGGCGGCTTGGCGACTGCCTTTCACGCACTCAAGAACGGCGTGATCGTCGTATGGGAAGTGATCAACGCCTTCGTAATCACCGTGGCCGAGCCCATCCGTGCGCTGGCGGAGGCGATCGCGCGCGCCGTAACGGGCGACTTCAAGGGCGCAGCGGCGGCCGTTGATGGGGTCGGATCGACCATCGTTCGCGCATGGGGCAATGCGATGGACCGCATCGCCGAGAGCTCGCAGCGCACGCGGGATCGCATCGCTGCGATTTGGAGCGATGACAACGCGCCTGGCGTACCGGAAGGTGAACGCGGCACCAAGACGTACAAGCCACCGTCCGATGGCAAGAAGGACAAGACGGCCAAGAAGGAAAGCGAGACCGAACCGAGCTTCATGAAGTACTACGAGCTCGCCCTCTCGGAGGAGAAGCGTCTGGCCAGCGAGCGCGATGCCCTGCGCGACTACACCAAGCAGCAGGAGCTGGAGTTCTGGCGAGGCCTTATGGTCGATGCCGAACTCAGCGGCCAGGACCGCCTGGCCATTGCGCGCAAGATTTCCGAGCTCACCGTGCAGATCCAGCGCGAGGAGGCTGTAAAGCTGCAGCAGCTCGACAACATCAGTCGAGAGCAGAAGCTGGCCGATGGCCTCTACCGGATCGAACTTGCACGCATGGAGGCCGGCGCCCGTTACGAGCTGGGCCAGATCACTGCCGCCCAGCTGCTCGAGCAGGAACGTCAGTTCGAGGAAAAGCGCGCCGAGATCCGCCGCGCGGCGCTGATGGCCAAGCAGGCGACCATCGACCCGGAGCGCGATCCCGTGGCGTATGCGCAGATCAGCGCGCAGATCGAAGAGGAGGAGCGCCAGCACCAGCTGCGCCTGGGGCAGATCCGCGGAGAGGTCCAGAAAGCGGCCCAGAGTGGCCCCATGGCGAACATCTGGGCGGGCGTCGAGCAGTCCTTCCAGCAGGCGGCCAATGGCATCATGAACCGCACCCAGACGCTGCGGCAAGGCCTCGCGACTGCATGGCAGGGGATCCGCGCGTCGGTTACCGGTGAGATCTCAAAGATCATTGCCCAGCGCGTGGCGGCCTTCGCAAAGGAGCGCCTGCTCGCCCTCGCTGGCATTGGAACGGATGCCGCGAAAGCCGGTTCCGGTGCTGCGGCCTCGCAGGCGAGCATTCCCATCATCGGCCCCGCGCTCGCTGTCGCCGCCATGGCGGCGATCTTTGCGGGCGTGATGGGCATGGGCTCCAAAGTACCCAGTGCTGCCGCGGGCTTCAACATTCCCCGAGGTGTAAACCCACTCACCCAGCTGCACGAGGAGGAGATGGTGCTGCCCGCCGACATCGCCAACCCGCTGCGCAATGCCATCGACGGCGGCGGCCTGGGCCGTGGGGCGGGCGACGTGCATGTGCAGGTCAAGGGCGGCAGCGTCGGCGATTTCCTGCTGATGCATCGCAGCGAGCTGGTCCGGGCACTCAAGGAAGCCCGCCGCGATTTCGAGTTCTGACCCCATGTCGAACACTGTCTATCCCGACTTTGCGGGTCTCACGTGGCCCGTGGTCAAGCGACCGATTCACAAGACCGGCATCAAGGAGACGCCATCAGGCCGCGAGTTCCGAACGCGGTACATGACGTTCCCGAGGCATGTGATTCGCCTGAGCTATGAGTGGCTCACTGAATCCGAGATGCAGCAGCTCGTTGGCTTGTTCAACGCGCACGGCGGGGCCTTCGAGTCGCTCTTGTTCGATGACCGCGACGACAGGTCCGTGACCAACCAGGTGTTTGCCGTGGGAGATGGCGCTACCACGAGCTTCCAGCTCGCGCGGACACTGGGCGGATTCGTCGAGCCGATTTATGCCGTCAACGGCGCACCTCTCGTGTATCGGTCGGACTGGCAGGGGCAGCAGCTGCTGTACGCAACTCCACGGACAAACCAGCTTTTGCGCTCTGAGGAATTCGACAACGCGAGCTGGGCGAAGACTCAGGTGACGGTGACGGCCGACGCGATCGCTGCGCCGGATGGCACGAGCACGGCTGACACGCTCGTCGAGAACACGGCGGCCACCGTCGGCCACTTCGTCGCGCAGACGATGAGTTTCACCGCCGGCCAGAACTACGAAGCATCGGTGTTCGGAAAGGAGACGGGTTCAGGCTCCAAGCGTTACCTGTCGCTGGCCTGGCCGAACACGGCATTTGGTACGACCACGGGCGCAGCCTTCGACCTCGCAACCGGCACTGTGACAGCGACCGCCAACTCCCCCGTGACTGCCATTGCAAGCCTCGGCAACGGATGGTGGCGCTGCTCCATCTCCAAGAGCGCGACGGTAACGACCACAAGCCAGATTCAGGTGCGCCTCTCGAACGCGAGCGGCACTGTCGCGCCGACGTACACCGGAGACGGGGCCAGCGGAATGCACGTGTTTGGCGCCCAGCATGGCACCTCGCAGGGCTCCTACATCAGGACGACCTCCGCCGCGGTGACCGTCACCGATTACGCGCTTGGCTCCACTGGACTCGTCACGCTGCCCGCAGCACTCGCAATCGGTGCACAGCTGCTGTGGACCGGCAACTTCTACTGGCGCGTGCGCTTCCTCGACGACGCGAAGGACTTCGAGGAGTTCCTCCGCAAGCTGTGGAAGGGCCGCGTTGACCTCAAGACCTGCAAGCCATGAGAACGCCTTTCTGGGAGTCGTCCGCCGGCGCCCTCGCCGCGCTGCTAAACAGCACGGCCGCCGTTGAGCTGGTGTGGTGCGACGTCTTCACCATCACGCTCGTAGGCGGCACCGTACTACGCTGGTCTGGCACTGACATCCCCGTCACCATCAATGGCACCACCTGGTCCCTCGGTCCGGGCATCGTCCGTGGTCGCCTTCGTCGTGGCCGGGGAATCAGCGTCGATACGTTGCAGGTCACGCTGTACCCGGGCGACATCAGCATAGCCACCTCGCCTCTTGCGCAGTACATCGCCCGGGGTGGATTCGATAACGCCCGTCTCGAATCCATCCGAGCGTTCAAGCTGGCCAGCAGCGTCGGCTGGACCGGTGCTGTCATCGACTTCACCGGTCGAATCAGCGGCGTGAAGCCTGACCGCGAGCAGGTGTCGCTCAACGTCAAAAGCGACACCGAACTCTTCGACGTGATGGTGCCGCGCGAGGTTTATCAGCCTGGCTGCACCAACACGCTGTATGACACCGCATGCGCTGTGAGCCGCGCATCCCGTACGCTCACCGGTACCACCGCCACCGGCACGGATATCAACCGGATCCAGTTCACCATCAACCCCACCGGCGCGGTGAACACGGCCACCGTGGCGGACAAGTACTACGCGCTCGGCGTCATCAAATTCACCTCGGGCGCCTGCGCTGGTGTGGCACGCACCATCAAGCGCCACCAGGGGCAGGTGACCCCGGGTGTGCTGCCTGCGCAGGTCATCACTGTGCTCCAGCCCTTGCCGGCCGAGGTCGCGTCGGGTGATGCCTTCGAGATCTACCCTGGCTGCGACAAGACCAAGGCCACCTGCGAGGCGAAGTTCTCCAACCTCATCCGTTTCCGCGGGCACCCGTACATCCCCGCGCCGGAGACCATCACATGACGTACGAGACCGAGCAGCGCCTTCGCGTCACGGCCGAGGCACGCACCTGGCTGGGCACCCCGTACCACCACCACGCTCGCATCAAGGGCCAGCGCGGTGGCGTGGACTGCGCACAGATCCTGTGCGCCGTGTACGAGGCCGCTGGTGTTGTCCCGCCCGTTGATCCAGGCTTCTACCCGCACGATCACCACCTCCACCGCACCGAGGAGATCTACATCGAGTGGCTCGAGCGCTGCGGCGCTCGTGAAGTGCAGACGCCTGCACTCGGTGATATGGCCTTGTACCACTGGGGCCAGACCTGGAGCCACGGCGGCATCGTGGTCGAAACCGATCCGGTCGCAGTGCTGCATAGCTACCTTGGTCACGGCGTGTGTCTCACGCGATGCGACGAGGCCCCCCTTGCCGGTCGTCAGCCGCGTTACTGGAGCCTTTGGGCATGAGCGGCTCGCAAACCATCTCCACCAGCGATACACGCATCGATGCGCTCAAGCTGCAAAGCAGCGCCTATGGCGTGACCATCCCCGTCGCCTACGGTGTGACCTGGCTCAAGGGCAACCTGCTCTGGTTCGGTGGCTTCAAGGCCATTCCGCATACCACCGAGACGAATGCGGGCAAGGGCGGTGGCGTCAAGACGCAGCACACCACCTACACCTACAGCGCCTCGGTGATGATGGGCCTGTGCCACGGCAGGATCACCGGTGTGCCGCGCATCAAGCGAGGCAAGAAGCTCTACGACGGCGGCGTGCTGCCCGCGCAAGTCATTACGGTGAGCGAAAGCTACACCGTGCCCGCTTCGCCCCACCAGGTCACGCTCGTGCATGCCGCCACCTATGCAGCCATCGTGCAGGTGATGCTCGACTCGAATGCGGATGGCGGCGGGGCGTCTCCGCTTTCGCAGGGGTGGGACTACTCCGTGACCAGCGGTGTGGTGACGTTCCACCCTGGGTTGCAAGGCCAGGCCGTCACCGTCACCTACCAGTACACCGAGGGCATTCTCGAGCTGACTGCCTTGCAGGAGCTCGATCTCACGTTCAAGGCCGGAACACTGGGGCAGTCCGTGTGGAGCTACCTGAGCACCAGCCACCCCACTGAGGCCATCGGCTACAGCGGCCTTGCTTACGTGGCTGGCCAGGACTACGACCTCGGTACAGGCGCGCAGGTGGAGAACCACCTCTTCGAAGTGCAGGCACCCATGGCCTACCACCTCGGACCGGATGTGCCCGACGTGGACCTATCTCTCATCGTGCAGGACATCTGCACCAACTCGCGTTATGGCGGCGGCGCGCAATGCCTGGATGCCATGGAGGACTGGTCAGACTACTGCGTCGCCACCGACACGCTCGTCTCACCCGCGATCGAGGAGCAGATGCCCCTGCACGAGCTGGTGACGCTGGCCGCCAAGCTTGGCAATGCGGAGCCGGTGTGGAGCGGTGGGCGCCTGAAGATCGTGCCGTACAGCGACAGCCCGGCCACCGGCAATTTCCGAACGTACACGCCCAACACCACGCCCGTGTACGACTTCGATGACGACTCCTACATCATCGACGGTGCCGAGCCCCCGGTGCGCATGGAGCGCAAGGAGCCGAGCCAGCGCTACAACCATGTGCGCATCGAGTTCCGCAACCGTGCCAACGAATACGCCATCGAGATCGCCGAGGCCAAGGATCAGGCAGATATCGATGCGACCAACCTGCGATCCATGCCGATCATCAGCGCGCATTGGATCTGCAGGAGCGAGGTCGCCCGACAGGTTGTGCAGACCATCATGCAGCGCTCGCTGTACGTGGTCGCCACCTACCAGTGGCGTGCATCCGTCAACTACTGCCTGCTCGAGCAGATGGACCTGGTCACGCTCACGGATGCGGTGCTTGGCCTGTCGAAGTGGCCGGTACGCATCACCGAGGTAGTAGAGGAGGGCGACGATGGCGAGCTGCTTTTCACTGCCGAGGACTACCCATCCGGCGTCGTGAGCGCAACGCAGTACCCCAGCCAGGCCGGTAGCGGGTACGTTGCGAACTACCGCGTGTCGCCAGGCAGCGTTGCTACACCCCTGATCTTCGAGCTGCCCGGCGAGCTCGCCGCCTCGGGTCTGGAGATCGCAGTAGCCGCGCGGGGATCCAACCCTATGTGGGGCGGTTGCCGCGTATGGGTTTCGATGGACGGAACGCAGTATCGGCAGGTGGGCCTCATTGAGGGCGGCAGCAGGTATGGCGTGCTCACGACGGATCTGGATCCCCCCACGGCGTTCGGCGTGCTCCTCAACGGCGGCCAGCTGCTGAGCGGGACTGCGGCCGATGCCGCAGCGCTTAACACCCTGTGCTACATCGGCGGCTCTGCGCCCGAGTACCTGGCCTACACCACGGCGACGCTCACCGGTGCGAATGCCTACACCCTTGCCGGGCTGGTGCGAGGTGCTTATCAGTCCAACAGCGCGTCGGCTCATGGCGCGGGCGATCCCTTCGTGCGTGTTGACGAGGCGATCGCGCGCAGCGGGGCCATTGACCGTGGGTACATCGGCAAGACGATCTACATCAAGTGCACCAGCTTCAACGTCTTTGGGGCGGCCGAGCAAAGTCTTGCCGACGTGCCCGCGTACAGCTATACCGTGACGGGCAAGATGTTCGGGCGAGGGAAGGTATTCCGAGTTGTGTCGCGTGGGAGCAGCGACACAACTGCGCCGATCGATGCCGGTCTGTACGACGGCGAGTCTGGCGCTGCACTGCAGAGCCGAGAACGCAGCTATATGCTGGTACGCATCCGCAGGAGCGATGGTGCAATCACCTGGTGGGCCCCGTACGACGTGTATGGCACAGGGGCGACGAACGGTCGCACTGCTGCGAACCTCGCAGCGGATCTGAACGCTACCGGTACTGATCACATCGTGGTCGTTTACACCTACGACGAGCCCATGACGAACCGGTTCGACAGTGGGCTGGCTGCTGCGATGTACCGCTGTGGTGCGAGCCGTGGCGTCTTCGGTTCGCCCCAGTTCATGCATCGCAGTGGGTACATCCTCGTAGGGATTGGCGCCTGCGGCGAGGGCAACGGGTACGAGGCCTACAGCGGAGCGGTGCCGAACGACACCAACGCATGGTGCGAGGTCACATTCCAGGTCAAGGCCGGCAACCTCATCATCAGCGGAAACAGCGCGACTCCGCGCACGCTGGCCGACTACAGCTACACCGGCGATCTCAACGCCACCAACGACCTCACGCTGATCTCGCACGGCGCAAGCGCGATGACCATCAGCGGCAACACGGTCACCAAGCCGGCCACGGCTGCCGATGCGTGGGACTCGGGGGTGTACAGCAAGCAGGCCAGCCCACGCGCAGCCCTCGTATCTTGGACGGTCTCCCAAACCAACAAGCCGCTGATGGTCGGACTCAACCAGGACCCGGCGTCCGATGCCAACTACACCAGCATTGATGCCGCGATCTACTGCAAAGGTAGCGGCGACATCGAGGTCTACGAAAGCGGCGCGTTCAAAGCCAACTATGGGCCCTATTCAGCTGGCGACACCTTTGCCGTCCACTACGACGGCGCCACGATCAGGTACGTACGCAACGGCGTTGTCTTCGCTACGACGGCGTGGTTGTTCACCGGGCTGCTGTACCTCGATTCTTCGTTCCACGCCCCCGGCGGCCAGGTCACAAACCTGCGTTTCGTACCGCTTTCGCCGGTGGCCGACATCGGCACGACACAGCTGGCCGGCGCTGCCGTGAACGAAACGCTGACGCTCACCAGCGCTAGCTACGGTTACTCCACCATCACCTGACCCATGGCATTCGGATCGCTACCCACAGGCAGTTTTTCGTCACCCTACGCAGGGAGGCTGAGGGTCAAGCTCAGTGCCCAGTACTACGCCAATACGTACGTGGATGCGGGCTTCCCCAGCACAGGTGGGGGCGCGGCCAACCTGGCGATTCGCGGATACGCGGGGCCGTCCGGCTCGCCAACGCGAACGCCCGTCCTCGAAAAGTACGCCGGGACGGTACAGGTCGAGCTCGACTATCCCGGCGGCAACGTCGCCTGGCCGTGCGGCGTCGAAGAGGTGGCCTTTAAATCCCCGGGTGGCCTGTACACCGTGGGCTTTCAAGACATCAGGCTCGAGCTGACGCTCATGAAGAAGTAGCCAAGCCATGTTCTACCCCTACGACCTGGTTACCGGGATGTTTATCGGCACCGCCTTCGAGGTGAGTCCCCGTTCCGAAGAGGTGATTGCTGCCCACACTCCTGAGGGGTGTGGGCTCTATGAAGGCGAGGTCGACACGCTGTGTCATCGCATCGACTTGGGAACAGGCGAGCTGGTCGCGTACCAGCCGCCGGCGCCGGCAGAAACCGAGGCGCACAGTTTCGACTGGGACGGTCGCCGATGGCAGCCCATCCCCAAAGCGCCGGTCATTGCCGAGCAGGTACGCACGGAGCGCGCGCGCCTACTTGCGGAAAGCGACTGGGTCGTCACGCGTGCCATGGAGCGCGGCGAGCCGGTCCCCGCCGACTGGCTGGCGTACCGCCAGGCACTGCGCGATGTGCCGCAGCAGTCAGGCTTCCCGCTCGCCATTGCATGGCCCGAGTGCCCAGACGACTGACAGTACAGACGCCTGCACAACCCCGCCCGCCCGGCGAAAGCCCGGCGGGCTTTTTCATGCTGTACCACTCATGAGGCGAACACACATGGCAGCCGAGACAGGCACCGTAGCGGCCGGGATAGCCGCCAAGCTCTGGCCTGCAGCAGTTGGGGCCGCAATCATGGTTGCTGTCGGGCCTACCCATATCAGCCGTCGCGAGATGTTCCTGCGGGCCTTCGTGGCGCTGAGCATGTCCTACCTCTTTTCGGACGTCGTCGCTGCCTATGCAGTTGCACACGGACCGACCTGGTTCAGCCTGGATCGACACCGAACCGCACTCGACGGCCTGATCGGCGCGTTCGGATGGTCTGGTGCTGGCGCCGCTGCCCAGTTGGCCAACCGCTTCCGCCGTCGCCCGCTGGAGACAGCGCGCGAAATCCGTAACGTGCTTGAGGACCGACCATGATCCGACGTTTCCGAACCATGCTCACGGCCGCACTCGCGGCCGTTTCTTTTTCCGCCTTCGCCGGAGTCATCGGCGGCCCTGCCGATGACATGGGGCCGATGGTCAGCGACCATGGCCCGCTGGTGAACCAGGCGCTGAACCCGCCACCCATGCAGGGTGGGACGTACAGCGGATCAAGACCACAACGCAGCAGCCAGCGAAGGGCGGCATCGGTTCGTTTCGAATCACCTGCTACCCGGCATGGGTGAGCCACAACGACCCGCTCGTGTGGCCCCACAAGAAGGACGCCACGCACCTACACATGGGCTATGGCGCCAAGGGGGTGGACCACACCACGACGAGCCCCGCGATGCTTGATGCAATGTCGAGCACCTGCCAGGGCGGCACCGTCAATCGGTCGGCCTACTGGGCGCCCTGCCTCATCGACACGCGCACGGGTGGGTGCGTTAAGCCGGATCACAACATGATCTATTACAAGACCGGCTACAACGGGATCAAGGCCGACCAGATCCGCTCGATTCCCAACGGTCTGCGGATGATCGCGGGCAACGCGAGGAACGCGGCGAAGTCGGGCCCGGTGCAACACAAGTGCGACGGCACGGACCCAGCGACTGGAACCTCCGTTCCAGCGCCGCCCGGCGGCTGGTCCCAGGACATCCCGAATTGCCCCGTGGGCACCCGGCTGTTGGCCGAAGTGTGGTTTGGCCAATGCCTTGCGGTAGACGAGCAGGGTGCTCCATTGCTGGACAGCGCGGACCACAAGTCGCACGTTGCCTACACCGTGTGGCCGCCGAACGCTGCGCCGCTCGATGAGCTCGGTAAGCCCATCTCTGGAGACCGTGGCCGGTGGTGTCCGGTGACGCACCCGTACCCCATCCCAGAGGTGCGCTACGTCATCAACTACCCGCCGGTGACCGAGCCCGGTCAGCTCACGCACTACCGCTACTCGTCCGATATGTACCACCTGGACGAACGCGGCAACGTCATCCCCGGTGGGCGCAGCTTCCACGCGGACTACATCAAGTGGTGGGATGCCTGGGCATGGGACGCCATCCTGCAGATGCTGCGGCAAAGCAAGGATGGACACGCCTACCTGCTTGGCAACGGCTGGATGATCTTTTGAGGGGGTGGCCACGATGATCCTGAACAACCAGCGAGCATTCCTGACGCTCATCGCCTTCGCTGAGGGCACTGACCGCGCACCCGATCCGTACCGCGTCTGCTACGGCTACAGGCACACCATCGTGTGCTTGGCCGATCATCCGGCCATCACCGGCGAGTGGCGCGGCGAACGGCTGCCAGACGCAATGTGCCGGGGCGCTGGTTTGTCGCCGGGGTGTGTGTCGACGGCTGCCGGCCGCTATCAGCTGATCCGCTCGACCTGGTCGGGCATCATGAAGCGCCTCCGCCTGCCGGATTTCGGCGCCGAGAGCCAGGACCAAGCGGCCCTGTACCTCATCGACCAGCGCGGCGCGCTTGCGGACGTGCATGCCGGCCGGGTGCAAACCGCCATCGCGAAGTGCCGCCCTGAGTGGGCGAGCCTCCCAGGCGCTGGGTATGGCCAACCAGAGCGGCGTATCAGCGCGTTGATGGACGCCTTCCAGCGCGCGGGGGGCACGGTATGGGCTTGATCCCCGCCCCCTGGCTGTATGGCGTCATCGGTGCCGCGTGGCTGGCCAGCGTAGCGGCGGCGAGCTGGTGGGCCTACGGCGCCGGCCGCGACGCGGAGGTCGCCATTCAGGCGCGCGAGGAGAGGGCGGAAGCGCGAGCCACGGCTGCGGCAGTGAGTGCAGCGGCTTCTGCCATCAGCCGCATCAAGGTCGAACACACCACCATCCAGCACGAGGTGCAGCGTGAGATTTCCGAGCGCGTGGTCTATCGCGACTGCAAGCATTCTTCTGAGCAGCTGCAGCGCATCAATGCCGCCCTCACGGGTACAGGGTCCGGCACCGCTGGTCGTGGCCGCCTGCCCGGAGCTGTCGCCGCTGACGGACCATAGCTTCGGAGCGACGACCGCCAAACTCGTCGAAGTGGCCGGGCAGTATCGGGAGTGCAGGGCGGCGGCGCTTGGCCAGCGATGACGCGCGCCCATTGCTCCGGTGCCCCCCGCGCCATCCCATGGTCACCCCCGGGTTCGGTGACGCATGTGCCGACGCGCATCAATGAGCCTTTCCGGACTGCAGAATCCGGCATCCGATCCTGATGGACTCCTGCCAAACCACGAATCGAAGGACATGACCACGAAGTCCAGTTCACCCAAGCCGAAGCCACCCCCGAAGCAGCGCTGGCGAATCGTGATAGGTGAACGAGAGCAGATCTTCACGAGCGAGGCGCTCGCGCGCAAGGTGTGGTCGTCGCTGCGCCGCTCGGCTGATGGCGAAAACGCCAAGCTCATTAACCCCGACGGGGAGAACGAAGCGCCCTGACCGCTGACAAACCTCACCGCCACGCCGGTGACAACCGGGCGCCGAGGCGCGAACTCCCGAGCCACGGCTGGTCGCGGCTGCAGCGACTTTGGACGTGGATCGGCGGGTTGGCCTCTTTGCCTTAAACCTTAATGCTGTTGATGCCCGCTAGCAGGCCCAGCAGCCACGCAAAGTCGTCGCGGTGCCAAGTTCCTTCGGCAAGCATCACTGTGGCGTCTTCTAGTATCGGGTCCCGGTGGACACGAAATCCTTGTGCTTCGAGGTACGCGACAGCGCAGGTAAGAGCTGTTCGCTTGTTCGCATCATTAAAGACGTGGCCTCGAGATATGGCCTCTGCGTACAGACCGGCTATGCCAAGCACATCGTCGAGTCCAGCGTAGTGCGCGTGGTTCTCAACGCGTTGTAGTGCAGACTCAACTGCTCCGCGACCACCGCCTGCGAAACCGGGCAGACCACCGAGCTCGCGGATGATTTCGTCGTGGACGGCGACGACGAAATCAACGTCTAGCAATCAGCGGTCCTTGAGCGCCAAGAGCACGTCTCTGTGCTCGGCAATCACACGACGAGCTACCTCGACCACCTTCTGGCGCTCCGTTGGTGTCGTTGCCGTTACCTGAACGGTAGGACGGATCATGGCGCGCTGATTGATGGAAGCCAAGCTCTTAACATCTTCCAGGGCTACTAACAACGAGCCTCGGCGCTGCATGGCGGCCCCCTTCGGCGAGGTTACAAGATTGGTCGTAAAGCGGACGTACAGTGGTACCGCAGGTTGGCATTGTGACGAAGCTTAAGCCCCGTGCCCACCTCGGGGTTATGGGGTTGCAACCACTTCGTGGGTTCCTCACGAATTGCGCGCAGGGGCTCGCTGGAGCAGAGCATCTTAACTTCGCCTTCGCGTCCCAGCCGATGGCGCGATGCTGGATCCATTCGGCGCCCGGCAGTCCTGTTGCTAGGTGGTGTCCCATGCGCTCATCCCGTGTCTGGTGTACGGCGAAATTCTGCTGGGGGCAGGAGGCATGCCCCGTTTAGGGGGGAATGCGGCGCTCCAGCGACGAGTTCTCAGGCCCATGCGGGATACGTGCGCGGCTTGAGTGCTACGAATTTGCTACGGAGCTGGAAAATTACCTATGAAGTCGTCCCATTGAACTACGGCGAGGCGGCCGGCATTCTCGCACGCAGGGTGCAGGGTGGCCCGGTTCACTCCCAGCGCCAGGTCCAGATGAGGTCCATCGAGTTGTCCGCGCCCGCCTGTGCGCGCAACGTGAAGCGCTGCGCGATCCGGTAGATGAGCTGCCAGCTGCCTGCGGTGGCGCTCAAGCTGCGTTCGTAGCCGACATACCAGCGCTGCGAAATCTGCTTGCCCAGCGATATGACGGTCTCGCGCACCTCGCCGTCGGTCTGGCGCAGCGAGAGCTCGTCCAGGCCGATGGCGTGGGTTACCTGGTCGCCGAGGCCTTCGCCTTCGCCGGCCAACAGCGCGAGCGCGGCGCGCTGCAGCAAGGCCGTGTCGGTGCGGCCGAGGTTGTCACCGGCCCGGCCGAGCACCAGCCACGAGAGCTTGTCGAACTCGGCCATCTCCGGCTCCGAGTAGAGCCTGACGCGAGGATTCAGCGCGGTTCCGGTCACGAGCACGCCGACGCGGACGTCAAGGTTGGGTCGGGTGGCGTCGATGTCCAGTCGCGGGTCCTCGACCGGCCCGTTGAAGGTCACGCGCCCACGTTCGATGGTGAGCTTCTGGCCGTAGGCTGCGTAGGTGCCCCCCACGGTGCTTACGGTGCCATTGACGGCCATCTTGTTGCCGGGGGAGGTGATGCGCAGCTCGCCGGCGAGCCCGGTGTCCAGCCCGCGTCCGCGCAGGCGCAGCTGATCGCCGAGCCAGACGTCCAGGCTCAGCCGCACCTCGCGCCCGGGCGCGGGGTCCGCCGGCGGTACTGCCGGCTCGGACGGCGACGGGCTGGCCCGGCGCACCACTACCACGTCGTCGGAGAGCCGCGGAGCATCGGAGCGGCTGAAGTCGACCAGCCCCTCGTCGATGGTGAACTTGCCGTCGAGCGCGACCCGGCGCCGGTCCATGTCGACCTGCGCCTGCCCGGTGGCAACGATGCGCCGGTCCACCCGGCCGAGCACATGGAACCTTTCCGCCAGCAGCCGAAGCTTCGCGCGCGGCGCCTCGCCCAGCGTCGCGTCGCCCTCCATCCGCAACGTGCCGCTGCCTGCCCGGGCGCTAAGGCGCTGGATCCGCGCGGTTTCGCCTTGGAGTGCGATATCCGCCTCGCCGTCGCTCACGTTCACGCCCAGCAGAAAATTGCGTACACCGATACCGTCGGCGGTGATGCGGCCCGTGTACTCCGGCGCGGCAAAGCGCCCGCCGATGGCCGCGCTGGTGCGCAACGCACCGCTGAGCCGCCAACCCGCCGGCACCCAGGGGCCCCAGTTCCCCAGGTGGGTGACCTGCACCTCCAGCACGCCCTGGATCGGCGTGTCGGGCGAGGGCCAGAGCGCCTGCGGGGAGGTGCGCGCGACCACCGCGCCCGCTGCGACGCCCAGCGTCTTGCCGGCCAGCCCCTGCGTGAAGCTCCACACGCCGTCGTGCACGTCGAGGCCCAGGCGCAGGTCGGTGAGGCCCAGGGCCTGCACGGTGCCGGTTTCGTCCGTGACGGTGAGGTCGCCGTGATGGCGTTCCAGCACGACCTCGGCGGTGAACCCGGGGCCGCTGCCCACGTCGAGCCGGCCGCCCAGTGCCAAGTCGCCACCCCATCCGAAGGCCGGTTGAGCGTGCGCGAGCAGCGGCGCGATGGGCAAGGGCTCAAGTTCGGCCTGTGCCTCCAGCTGTGCCGGCCGACCGGCACCTTCGCCCGTCCATGCGATGCGGCTCCACTGCAGCCCGGCGCCCAGGATCTGCGCGCGGCCGGGTTGCACCGTCAGACGCGGCGGAGAGGGGGCCCATTGCACTTCGAGCCCGACGTCGCGGGTGGCGAGCCACGGCACGGCCCCCGGTACCTGGCTGCGCAGATCGGCCTGTGCGATGCGGCCCCGCCAGCCGGTCCACGGGGGTGTGCCGCCGGCGGGGGCGGCGAGGGCTCCTCCGCTTGCAGTGAGTACCGCCGTGCTCATTGCACCGGGCGGGTGTGCGCCATTCACGGGGGCACTCGGGCGGCTGGCAGGCGGGGGCTGGAACGTCTCTGTCCAGGCCGGCGGCAGCGCGCGGGTGTGGGCGCGCAGCTCGGCGGTATGGGCGGCGAGGGTGCCTTGCACCTGCAGCTCGGCCGAATCGATCGGCGGCGTGCCCTTGAACAGCGCCTGGGAGAACGACAGCGAGTCCAGTTTCGCCCGAAGCTCCATGGGGGCGTCGGCCGGACGGGCACCGGTCATGTCGACCTGCCACTGCGCCTGTGCGCGCCGCACCTGGGTCTGGCCGACGCGCAGCCCGTCGGCGTCCAAGGTCCCCCGCGTGGCGAGGGTGGGCCAGCGGCCACTCAAGGAGGCGCTCCCTTGCAGCGACCCCGCCAGGGTCGCTTCGGACGGCGGCAGTGGCAACAGGCGCCACAGCGGCGCGAGTTGCTCCAGGGCCGGTGCGGCGAACGTGAGGGTCCAGCGGTCGGCGGCGCCGGCCCCGCTGCGTTCGAAGCGGCCATCGGCCTCGATGCGATTGCGGGCGGACTCCAGGGCCAGGTGAGCGAGCGTCGTGTGCGCGTCGCTGTCTCGCCACTGGGCCTGCGCGGTCAGCGGCACGCCGGCCAGTACGCTGCGCGACAGGGAGAGATCGGCGCGGCCGCGGATCGCGGCCAGTCGATCCGTCCAGGCGGCGTTGCCTGTGCTGGGGGACCACGCGAGATCGAAGCTGGCCTGGGCGTTGAGCCGGTGCGGGCCTCGCCGCCATGGCGAATCCTCGCGTCCGGGCCACCAGGGCTGCGGGTCGAATTCGCTCAGCTCGGCCCGACCCTCCAGGCGCCACGGTGCCTGGGGTGAGTCGCGCGTCGCCGCGCCGGACAGCGAGGCGCGCGCCGGTCCGGCTGCCGCACGCGCTTCGCGCACTTCGATGCGGCGGGGCGACCCGGATGCGTCGAGTCGCAGCCTCGCGTCGGCCGCCGGCCCGCGTCGGGCAAAGCGGCCGGACAGATCGGCTTGCATCTCGACGCGGGGCTCGGAGGAAGCGCCCGTCCAGCCACTGCCGCGTGCAGCGACCGGGCCGCTCAGTCTCATGTCGGGCGCGCGAGCGTCGAGCTGCGAGGGCTGCACGGCATCGAGCTGCGCCTGGGCCTCCCATTGCGTTGGGGACCATCGGCCGTGACCCTCGACGCGGCCGGCGGCTTGCTGCGCCGTACCCAGCTTTGCGCTCAGGCGGCGCAGCTCCAGCGTGCGCGGGTCGTCGGGCCGTGCATTGAGTTCCAGCGTCGCGACGCGCACCGGCAGCCGGCCTTCGTTCCAGCGCCCGGCCTGCGCGTTCGACAGCTCGACGCTCAGTGTCGCGGGCTGGTCGAGCCCGAGGGTGCGCGCGCTGGCGCTGCCGCTCAATGCGGTGACGGGGGCCGCCGGGTGGAACATCGACACGTCGAGCGACTGGACTTGCGCGTGCATCTCGCCCAGCGGCCAGGGTTCGAACGGGCGCAGTTGCACGCGCAGATCCAGCGACTGTTCAGGGCGGCCTGGCGCAGATTCGGCGCGCAGGCTGCCGGCGAGCAAAGGCGAGGCGAGCGGGCCGTCGAGCGCAACTCCCATCTGCCAGGCGGGCGAGCCGGGTCCGCCGTCTTTGCCGACGTCCAGCCTCGCCGTCACCGGCAGGTGTCCCACCGCGCCGACCCGCGCATAGCCGCTGACACGGATCGCGTTCCACTGCACCGAAAAGCCTTCGACCCGGTGCGTCGCGCCACGCTCGTCGCCCAGATGCAGCCGGGCCTGCAACTCGCGCAGCGGCTGCCCCGTCCATGGGGCCCAACGAAGCTCGCCGACCTGCAGGAGCTCCACATCGATCTGCAAGGGCAGTCGCAGGCTGGTCGGCGCTTGCCGCGGCGTGCCTGGCTTCTTCGGCGTGTCGTGGCCAGGCTCGTAGTCGATGCGTTTCGCGCGCAGACTCTTTACGGCCAGGCGGGTGCGGTAAGCCGCCCACGGGGCATGCTCGATGCGCAGGCCCTGCCAGCCGACCTCGTTCGCCACGACCCGCGCTCCCCCGGGCACTACCATCTCGACGCGCTCTGCATCGAAGTCGCCCCACAGGGTGCCCCTGCCGCCAATGATCTGGACGCCCGGCAGTCGCGACAACACCCAGGCGGTGCCCGCATCTGTGCGCAATGCCCACCAGATCGCCCCCGCGGCCGACAGCAACAGGAGCAGCAGCAGCGCCAGCAGCAGGGTTCCCGGCACCGTGGCTGCACGCCGGCGAAGGGCACGGCGCGGTGCGGCGGTTGGGGCGTGGTCTTCCATGGTCAACAGATCAGAAGGCCACGCCCACGCTCATGTGCAAACGCACTTTGCGCACCGCCTCGCCGTAGGCCAGATCCACGCGCAGAGGGCCCACCGGGCTGCGCCAGCGCAACCCCAGGCCGTAGCCGTACACCGCATGCAGGTCGTGCCATTCGTTGGCCGCCTGCCCGGCATCGAAGAATGCCGCCCACAGGAACTGCGGCCGGCGGGGAGACACGGGCCTCGCCACCTCGACGCTGCCCGTCGCCAACACGCGGCCGCTGGCCACCACGCCGTCCAAAGTGGGCCCCAGCGTGCGGTACGCATAGCCGCGCACCGACTCGTCGCCCCCAGCGCGGAACAGCAGCGTGTCGGGCACGCCGACGTCGTCGCGCGCGTACACCTGGCCGGCCTCGGCCCGCGCGGTGAGGAACCACGGTCCCTCGAAGGGCCGGTACCAGGTGATGCGGCCGTGCAGGCGGCTGAACGGGCCGCGTCCGTCGGTGATGCCCGTCTCCTGGATCTCCCGGCCGAAGGCGTAGCCGGCGCCCGCCTGCAGCGACAGGGTGAGCCCATCGGTGGGCAGCAGAAGGCTGTCCACGTGCCGCCACGTCCATTGGTAGTTGGCGGAGGCGGCGTTGCTGCGCGCTACGCCCGCGGCAGTTTCGAGCTTGGAATGCGTGAACTCCGCGTAGTACAGCCGCTCGATGCGAGGCGTGTCCTGCGCCCGGCCGACGCGGGCCGTCCATGAGGTGCGCCACTCCTCGGCCGAGCGCAGCCGCTCGGCGTGGCCCGACACGAGGTTGCGGTACATGTCCGGCAGGGGATGCGACGTGAGCTCGCCGTTCCAGGACTTGAGCGCGGGCCCCAGCTCGAACTTGTTCCGTGCGGTGAACGGCTGCCCGAACACATGGCGATGGATGTGCTCCAGCGTGAGGCGCGGGCCGACGTTGGCGCTGTAGCCCACGCCCACGGTGGCGGCCTGCAGCGGCAGCTCCTTCACACGCACGCGGACCGGGGCGGCCTCGTGTGTCGCCGGGTCGGCGTCGAGCTCCACCGTCGCGCCTTCGAAGAGGCCGATCGACAACAGCCGCTCCTGGTAGTCGAGCAGCAACTGCTCGGTGTACGGCATGCCGGGATGAAACGTGGCCAGCCGGCGCACCGAGTCTTCGTCGTAGCGCTGGAGGCCTTCGATGACGATCGGCCCGAGCCGGAACAGCGGCCCGCTGTCGGCCCGCACGCGCAGCTGCGCGGTGTCGGCTTGCGCGTCCACCCGGGCGATGGCTTCGGTCCAGGTGGCTGCCGGATAGCCTTCGGCGCGCAACCGGGCCAGGGTCACGTTCTTCGCGTCGGTCCACGCCGCCTGGCGAAACGGCTCGCCGGCCTTGAGCGGCCAGCGCCGGCGCAAGGAGGCCAGCTCGATTTGCGCATCCTCGTTTCCGGCCTCGGCGGCATCGTGCAGCGTGCCTTGCATGTCCAGCTGCCAGGTCTCGATGACGGTGCGCACGCCGGGCTGCACCGTCATCTCGATCACCGCCGCGCCGGCCGGGCTGGTGGTGCGTCGCACCTGCACTTCGGGGTTGAAGTAGCCCTCGGTCTCGAGCAGGGAGCGCACCTGCGCGGGCGCGGCGGCGACCAGGCGGGCGAGCTCGGGCTCGGTGATGGCTTCGGTCTCGGGAGCGGCCTGGAAGCGTGCGAGATCGAGGTACGTGCGGAGCAACCGGTCCAGGGGCGCCGGCGCCGCGATCTGAAGGTCATAGGCGAGGTGCCCCGATTCCGGACCCGCGCGTCCGCCGTCCTTGCGCGGGCCGAGGTTCGCGCACCCGCCGAGCAGCAACGCCACGAACGCCACGAGCGTGGCGACGACCGGCGCGCGCCCGGTCATTTGCCGAGCAACCGCATCGCCGCTTCCAGCCCCTGCAAGGTGAGCGGGAACATGCGCTGGTTCATCAGCTGCTGGATGATGGCGACGCTCTGCCGGTAGCCCCACACGCCCTGCGGCTCGGGGTTGATCCAGACGAACTTGGGAAAGGCCTGCGTGAAGCGCTGCAGCCACTCGACGCCCGGTTCCTCGTTGTGGTGCTCGACGCTGCCGCCCGGCTGCAGGATCTCGTACGGGCTCATGGTGGCGTCGCCGACGAAGATCAGCTTGTAGTCCTTGTTGTAGGTGCGGATCACGTCCCAGGTGGGAAACCTCTCGCTGTAGCGGCGGCGGTTGTTCTTCCACATCAGGTCGTAGACGCAGTTGTGGAAGTAGAAGAACTCGAGGTGCTTGAACTCGCTCTTGCAAGCCGAGAAGAGCTCCTCCACGCGATGCACGTGTTCGTCCATGGTGCCGCCCACGTCCATGAGCAGCAGCACCTTCACCTTGTTGTGGCGCTCGGGCACCATCTTGATGTCGAGCCAGCCCGCATTGGCGGCGGTCGAGCGGATGGTGTCGTCGAGGTCCAGTTCCTCCTCGGCCCCCTCGCGCGCGAAGCGGCGCAGGCGCCTCAGGGCAACCTTGATGTTGCGCGTGCCGAGTTCGAGCGTGTCGTCATAGTCCTTGTACTGGCGCTGGTCCCACACCTTCACCGCGCTGCGATGCCGGCTCTTGTCCTGGCCGATGCGGATGCCTTGCGGGTTGTACCCCCAGGCGCCGAAGGGCGAGGTGCCTGCCGTGCCCACCATGCGGTTGCCGCCCTCGTGGCGCTCCTTCTGCTCCTCGAAGCGCTTCTTCAGCTCTGCCATCAGCGCTTCCCAGCCCATCTGCTCGATGGCAGCCTTCTCCTGCGGGCTGAGCTCGAGTTCCATGCGCTTGCGCAGCCATTCGAGCGGCACGTCCTGCGTGAGGTCGGCCAGCATCTCCACGCCCTTGAAGTAGGCCGCGAAGGCACGGTCGAACTTGTCGAACTGGGCTTCGTCCTTCACCAGCGCGCTGCGCGCCAAGTAGTAGAACTTTTCCACCGTGGGGCCGGGCTCATCGTCGATCACGCCGCTGCGGATGGCTTCCAGCAGCGTGAGGTACTCCTTCACGGAGACCTTGAGCCTGGCCGCTCGCAGGGTGAAGAAGAAGTCGATCAGCATGGGCTCAACCCGTGTGCGGGTGGGCGATGAGCATACACGCCCGTCGATGCCCGGGAGGGCGTTGGCCTGGCGGGGCCCGCAGGCAGTGCGTGATGGAGTCGGAGTCCGGGTAGGTCAGGGCCGCGGCCGCGTGAGCAGCCATTGCAGCTGCGCTCGCGCCTCGGGCCATTCGCCCGCGGTCATGCTGTACATCACCGTGTCGCGCACCGTGCCGTCGCGGCGCGGGTGGTGATGTCGGATCACGCCATCGCGCCGAGCGCCCAGGCGTTCGATCGCGCGCTGGCTGGCGAAGTTGTAGTTGTCGGTGCGCCAGCCGATCACGCTCGCGGCGAGCGTGTCGAACGCGTGCGACATGAGCAGCAGCTTGACCGCGGTATTGACGTGCGTGCGCTGAAAGCGCCGCGCATACCACGTCCAGCCGATTTCCAGCCGGCCGATGGCAGGCACGATGTCGTGGTAGCTGGTGCTGCCGATCACGCTCCCGCTCGCCATGTCGATCACGGCGAAGGGCAGCCGATGGCCTTCGGCCTGGCCCCGCAGGGCCCGCTCGATGTAGCTTTCGGTCTCGTGCGGGGCGGGCACGCTGGCATAGCGCAGGTTCCAGAGCTCGCCATCCGCGGCCGCTTGCAGCAGGCCTTCGCGGTGTGCCATGGCCAGCGGCTCCAGCCGCACGCGGGCATCCGCGAGGGTGACGGGCTCGACGGCCTTCACCGGTTGTGCCGCTGCATGAACACGAGCTTCTCGAACAGCGATACGTCCTGTTCGTTCTTCAGCAGCGCCCCCACGAGCGGCGGCACGGCGACCCTCTCGTCCTGGCTTTGCAGCGCTTCGAGTGGAATGTCCTCGGCCACCAGCAGCTTGAGCCAGTCCAGCAACTCGGAGGTCGAAGGCTTCTTCTTCAGCCCCGGCACGTTGCGCACGTCATAGAAGTTCCTGAGCGCCGCGCCCAGCAATTCCTGCTTCAACCCTGGAAAGTGCACCTGCACGATGCTCTTCATGGTCTCGGCGTCAGGGAAGCGGATGTAGTGGAAGAAGCAGCGGCGCAGGAAGGCGTCGGGCAGTTCCTTCTCGTTGTTCGAGGTGATGAACACCAGGGGCCGATGACGTGCCTTCACCAGCTCGCGCGTCTCGTACACATAGAACTCCATGCGGTCGAGTTCGCGCAGCAGGTCATTGGGGAATTCGATGTCGGCCTTGTCGATCTCATCGATGAGCAGCACCACCGGCTGCTCGGACGTGAAGGCCTGCCAGAGCACGCCCTTGACGATGTAGTGGTGGATGTCCTTCACCCGCTCGTCGCCCAGCTGGCTGTCGCGCAGACGGCTCACTGCGTCGTACTCGTAGAGCCCCTGCTGGGCCTTGGTGGTGCTCTTCACGTGCCACTGCAGGAGCGGCATCTCCAGGGCCTGCGCCACCTCCTCGGCCAGCATCGTCTTGCCCGTACCCGGCTCGCCCTTGACCAGGAGCGGCCGCTTGAGCGTGATGGCGGCATTGACGGCCAGCATCAGGTCCTGCGTGGCGACATAGGTGTCGGTGCCTGTGAACTTCATGCGTGAGCGGGACCGGCGCGAGGTGGCGGTCAGTATAAGGTGCCCTCATATAATTCTCCGTTTGGAATCTCGCTTCGACCCACCTCATGAGATCACTGCTTGTCGCCCCTGTCACGCTGGCCCTTGCAGCCTGGGCTCTCTCTGCAACAGCGCAAGAAGTCAAGGCCGATGTCCAGGCCGGCGAGAAGAAGGCGGCAATGTGCATCGGGTGCCATAGCATCCCGGGCTACCAGGCGAGTTTTCCTGAGGTCCACAAGGTGCCCATGCTGGCCGGTCAGACGGCCAGCTACATGAGGTCAGCCCTCGCTGCCTACAAGAAGGGCGAGCGCAAGCACCCCACCATGCGCGCCGTGGCGGCATCGCTGTCCGAGCAGGATATCGCCGACCTGACCGCCTTCTACGAAGCGCGTGCCACCAAGACCGAGCTGCCGCCCAAGCCCGCACGCGAGCCCTCCACCGACGTGGCGGCGTTGCTGCAAAAGGGCAACTGCACGCAGTGCCATGGCGAGAATTTCAGCAAGCCCGCCGACCCGTCCTTCCCCAAGCTGGCCGGTCAGCATTCCGACTACCTGTACGTTGCGCTGAAGTCCTACCAGACGCAGAAGAATCCGAACATAGGCCGCGGCAATCCCGTGATGGCCGGCATGACGGCAGGCTTCACGCACGACCAGCTCAAGCAGATCGCGAAGTACATCGGCTCGCTGCCGGGTGAAATGCAAGTGGCGCCTCAAAGCCGCTTCCGGTAAGGCGCTTCCGCTCGTCGAAAACAAGGCCGCTGCAAACCAGCGGCTTTGTTGTTTCTGCAGGACCGAAGCTCTTTACCCTCGTTTCTTGCCCCCGGCGTCGGCGGAAAAGCAGAGCCGGACGTATTCCTGCGCATGCCCCCTCCTTCGAGCGGGCGGTCATGCTGACGGCGACGCCTTCACGCCCAGCTTGAAGGCGATCATGGCCCGCAGCTTGTTGGGCACCACCGGCTTGATGAGCAAGTGGAAGTCGACCTCCTGTGCCTCCTGCTCGTGGCCTGTCATGGTGCTGCCGGTCACCACGATGGCAGGTACCGAACGACCGAAGCGGCTGCGCAAGGCCTTGATCGCGTCGACCCCGTTCAGTCCGTTTTCCAACCGGTAGTCCACGATCAGGAGGTCAAGTCGGGTCGTGGCCGGGTCGGTCTTGTCTGCCCAGGCCCTCACGGCACCCACGCTGTCGAAGGAGACGATCGATGCCCCCCAGCCCTTGAGCAGCACCTCCAGCCCGGTGCGCACCGCCGACTCGTCCTCCACCACCACGATGAGCCGGTCTGCCAGCGTGAGCGAGGTGACCGCCTTGCCGGACACCGCCGCCGGCGTCGAGCGCGCAGCCTGGCCCACAGGCAGCTCCAGCGTGAAGACCGTGCCGCGCCCCGGCTCCGAGCGCACGAACAGCGGCACCTTCATGAGTTCGGCCAGACGCTTGACGATGGCCAGCCCCAGCCCCAGTCCTTTGCGCTGCTGCGTGTTGGAATCCCTGGTCGGCTCGACTTGGTAGAACTCTTCAAAGATGCGCTGCTGTTCCTGCGCGGCGATGCCCATTCCGGTATCCCACACCTGCAGCAGCAGGCGGCCGGTGCGCCGGCGGCAGCTCACCAGCACGGTTCCGTCCTCCGTGTAGCGGATGGCGTTGGACACGAGGTTGCGCAGGATGCGCTCCACCAGCAGGGGATCGGCATGCGCCACGTGCCGGCCGCCGCGCAGCCGCAGCGCTAGCCCTTTCTCGAAGGCAGTGGGCTCGAAATGCAGCTTCAGCTTTCGGAAGATCTCGTCCATCTCGAACGGCTGCGGGTTCACCTGGATGTGGCCGCTGTCGATGCGGGTGATGTCCAGCAGCTCCGAGAACAGGCCTTCGAGGGCATCGACCGACCCGTTGATGCTGTTGACGAGCTGAGCGACCTCTTCGTCGTGCGTCTTCTGGCGCAGCGCCTCGGCGAACAGCCCCATGGCGTGCAGCGGCTGGCGCAGGTCATGGCTGGCCGCCGTGAAGAACTGAGTCTTCGCGCGATTGGCCACCTCGGCATCGTGGCGGGCCGCCTCGGCGGCGCGTTTTTCGAGGCGCAGCTGGGCGAGTAGTTCGTCAGCCTGGAGCTTGAGCTCGATCACGCGCTCCATCGCCTGCCGATAGCGACGCGTCAGCAAGGTCGTGAGGCTGATGATGGTGAGCAGAATGCCCGCGAGCTGGTAGTTGTAGTCGCGTCCCAGGATGGCGATGCGTCCGGCCAGCGGGGCAACGCACAGCGTGGCGTAGGCGACGTATACGCGCGTCTGCATCGCGAGCACGGGCACGGCTGCCAGACAGAAGCTGTAGATGACGATGATCAGCCCGATCTCATGGATGCGGTCGCCGTACGGATAGAAGCTCCAGGCGGCCATGCCCCACAGCGCCCCGCATGCCAGCGTGCCGACGTTGTTGTGGTGGCGCCAGCGATCCCAGTCGGGCAGTGACTGCGGCGGCAAGTGCCGAAAGCGCCGTGCCATCCACACGCGCACGAGCCACACCACGGCGAAGAGCGCCAGCCATGGCACGAACACCGACGGCGGCACCACGTTCCAGTACAGCACGGACAGGATCGCGATGCCGGCCAGGTAGCCGGCCAGCGTGGCCGGCATGAAATCGAAGCTGCCCTGCACCAGATCGGGCAGCGAGGTGACCGGCGCTGGGGCGGGGCTGGAGGTCAGGGCAGAGGGGAGGGTGACCACGGCGACTCCATGCGTAGGTCAGCTGCGGCTCTGACGAGGACGCCCGCAGGGCGGCATCAGGGGCGGCGCCAGCCGCCTGCGACGCCCGGCGGCTGCGCCATCTTGCTCACCGCCAGCACCGCTTGCGTGCGAGAGCTGACGTTGAGCGCGCGCAGCACCGCAGCGACATGGTCCTTCACGGTTTCGACCGACAGGCCGAGCTCGCGAGCGATGAGCTTGTTGGGCTGTCCCTTGAGCAGCAGCGCCAGCACGTCGCGTTGGCGTGGTGTGAGCCCGAGCGCCTCCAGGGCAGGCGCGGGCGGGTTCCCGCCGTGATGCCCGTCGCTCGGGCCGGGGGCTTCGGCGGCCCCCAGGTGCGGGTCCGCTTGCGGGTCGGCGCTCATGCTCATGGGCGGAACGAAGATGCCGCCCGACATGACCATGCGCAGTGCCTCGAACAGGGTCTCATTGGAGGCGCGCTTGGGCACGAAGCCCATGGCGCCCAGGTCGATGGCGCGGATCACGTCGCCGGCACGGTCGCTGGCGGACACCACGACCACCGGCAGGGCCGGGTAGCTGGCTCGGAACTCGGCCAGCACGCCGAAGCCATCGGCATCGCCGAGTTGCAGGTCGAGCAGCACGAGATCGAAGTCGGGGGTGTCGCTCAGCGTCTCGCGCGCGGCGCGCGCGGTGGCAGCGCCCACGACCGTGACGTCGTCGCCCAGCCCCCGGATGACGGACTGCAGCGCCGACAGGATCAGCGGGTGGTCATCGATCAGCAGCACTTTCATTTATCGTTCCTCCCCTACACCATGCCGGGCGGCATCGTAACCAAGCGTCGCCCGAGCGCCAGACCTCAAGAGAGGGGTTAATGCCCTGATCGGCGGCGCATCAGGTATATCGACGGGTGACCGATTCTGCGATGCACACCGGTTTGGCCGATCCCTCGCACTCGACGGCGACCTCGACCGTGAGCTGCACGCCGCCGTCGGCCAGAGTTTCGTAGGTCAGCAGGCGAAAGCGCCCGCGCAGGCGGCTGTCGACTGGCACCGGAGCGGGAAAACGCACCCGGTTCAAACCGTAGTTGAGGCCCATGCGGACATCCCCGATGGACAGCGCCGTAGCCTCCATCTCGGCCAGCAGGGCGAGCGTGAGAAAGCCGTGGGCCACCGTCTGGCCGTAGGGCCCGGCGCGGGCGCGGTCGGCATCGACGTGGATCCATTGCCGGTCACCGGAGGCCTCGGCGAACAGGTCGATACGGCGCTGGTCCACGGTGATCCAGTCGCTGACGGCGAGTTCGTGGCCGACGAGCGGTTGCAGGTCGGCGCTCCTGGCGAAATGTCTCATGGGTGTGCGTGTGAGTTCAGCCTTGCAGCCAGTTCGCGATTGGCGCCCACTGTTCCAGGTCGCGCTGCACCCGGCTGGGGGGCACATCCCACAGCGTCAGGCCGCGAGCGGTGAGGTGCACGTAGTTCTGCGTGTCGCGCAGCTGCCCGATGACGGGCAGGTCCAGCGTGCCGAGGAAATGGCGCAGCTGGTCGGCCGAGATGGTGCCCTCTTTCAGCCGCATCGCTACGATACCCACCTGGACCCTGGCGTGGCGACGGCGGGCGAGCGCCTCGAGAAGGAAGTCATGGGTGGCGTGGATGTCGAAGAGGCTGGGCTGGAGCGGCACCAGCAACTTGTCGGCATGGCGTATGACCTCTTCCAGCTGCCGGTCGTGCAGGCCAGCCGGCGTGTCGAGGACCACATGCGTCGTGCCTTTGGGCGGCCGCATCGTTCCGTCGACACCGGTGTCCCAGGGCTGGATGGCCGGCACGCCTTCCGGACGCAGCTTCAGCCACATGCGCGAAGACTGCTGCCGGTCCATGTCGCCCAGCATCACGGCGTGCCCCTTGGAGGCGAGGTACCCGGCCACCTGCGTGGCCAGCGTGCTCTTGCCGACCCCTCCCTTGGGGTTGGCCACCACGATCACGGGCATGGTCGTTCTCCTGGGCGCGGCGGGCGAGGGCACCTGCGGCTTCGTGGACCTGGCGTTCTCTATCGGGCTTCCGGCAATCTTAGCGGGCGCCCGGGCGCAGCGGCCATCGAGACGAACCCTTCTCCTGAGAAACAAGTCACCACCGGCTAAGCCCGCGTGGAGTTGGGAGCGATGGCGAAGCCGAGGTCGGCGGCGCGACGCCGCGGGGCAATGGCAGGTTCAACGCGTACAGCTCGGGGCGGGCGCGACCATGGCGGAGGCGAGGGTGCGATCGAAGGCGACAATTCCGCGATGTTCGATCCCTCCCAGCATGACGTCCGGCGATTCTTCTGCGAGGCCTTCCGCAAGCAGCGCGAGGCCATGCCCCTCACCACGATGGAGGCGCTCGCGGCCGACTGGATTGCCGCACACCCGGAGTACCACGCGGATCTTGAAGACCTCGATGCGGCGTTGGCCGCGGTGTTCGATGTCGAGTCCGGCCGCACCAACCCGTTCCTGCACCTGTCGATGCACCTGTCGCTGAGCGAGCAGGTGAGCATCGACCAGCCGCCGGGCATACGCCAGGCCTTCGAGCTGCTGGCCGCGCGACGCGGCTCGGCGCATGAGGCACATCACGAGATGATGGAATGCCTGGGCGAGATGCTGTGGATGTCGCAGCGCAGCGGCCTGCCGCCGGACGGACAGAAGTACATCGAGTGCGTGCGCCGGCGAGCGACCGCCGGCTGACTGCCTACAGCTCCACGTTGTCAATCAGGCGAGTGGCGCCCAGCCGGGCCGCGCCCAGGACCACCAGCGCTCGGTCCTCGCGGCCTGGCGGGGCAAGGTCGTAACGCCGGCGCACCGTGAGGTAGTCCGGCTGCCAGCCCTGCGCGGTAAGCAAGGCCATGGCTTCCTCTTCTAGTTCGGCCACACGCTCGGGTTCCTCGGCATGGCGCTGGCCCAGCGTGCGCAGTGCCTGCACGAGTTCAACCGCCTTCGCGCGCTCGGCTTCGCTGAGGTAGCCGTTGCGCGAGGAGAGTGCCAGCCCGCTGTCGGCACGCTGCGTGTCGCCGGCCTCGATTTGCACTGGCAGGGCGAACTGCTCGACCATGCGGCGGATGACCCGCAGCTGCTGGTAGTCCTTCTTGCCGAACACGGCCACGCCTGGACGCACGCAGCCGAAGAGTTTCATCACTACCGTGCACACGCCGGTGAAGAAGCCGGGCCGGAACTGGCCTTCGAGGATGTCGGCCAGCGCCGGGTCGGGCAGCACCCTGTAGGTCTGCGGCCTCGGGTAGAGCTCCTCCTCCGCGGGCGCGAAGACAATGTCGCAGCCGGCGGCTTCCAGCAATTGGCAATCGCGCTCCAGCGTGCGCGGGTAGCGGTCGAAGTCCTCGTGCGGCGCAAACTGCAAGCGGTTGACGAAGATGCTGGTCACCACCGGCAATCCATGCCTGCCGGCCTGACGCACCAGGCTGATATGCCCCTCGTGGAGGTTGCCCATGGTCGGCACGAAGGCCGACCGGCCGGCTTCGGGCAGGGCCGCGCGCAACTCGGCGAGGGTATGGATCAGCCTCATCGCGGCTCCTTCAGTAGCCGTGGATAGCGTCGTTCGGGAAGGTGCGCCCCTTCACGGCACTGACGTAGCGGCGCACCGCGGCTTCGATGGAGGGCTCGCCTTCCATGAAGTTGCGCACGAAGCGCGGCAACCGGCCGCGAGTGATGCCCAGCATGTCGTGCAGCACGAGCACCTGGCCCGAGCAGGCCTGGCCGGCGCCGATGCCGATGACCGGAATGGGCAGGCTCTTCGTGACCTCGGCGGCCAGGGCACTGGGGATCAGTTCCAGCACCAGCATCGCCGCGCCCGCGTCTGCCAGTTCGATGGCATGGCGCATCAGCGTGGCGGCTGCTTCGTCGTTGCGACCTTGCACCCGATAGCCGCCGAGGGCATGCACCGACTGCGGCGTGAGGCCCAGGTGCGAGCAGACCGGTACGCCACGTTCGACGAGGAACCGAACGGTCTCGACCGTCCAGCCGCCACCCTCGAGCTTCACCATGTGCGCACCCGCCTGCATCAGCGTGGCGGCGGCCTGCATCGCTTGCCCTGGCGACGTCTGGTAGCTGCCGAAGGGCAGGTCGCCGATCAGCCAGGCGTGGCGGTTGCCGCGCGACACGCAGCGCACGTGGTAGGTCATGTGCTCCAGCGTGGCGGGCACCGTGCTCGTCTCGCCTTGCAGCACCATGCCGAGCGAATCGCCCACCAGCAGGCAATCGACGCCGGCCTCGTCGAGCACGCGCGCGAAGCTCGCGTCGTAGCAGGTGAGCATGGCGATCGGCTCGCCGCGCGCGTGCATCTCGCGCAGACGGGGCAGGTGGACCGGCTTGCGTTCCTGGGTGGTCATGGGGGCTCCTAAGCGGGCCGCATACCAAGCCGAGCCATCAGCGCCTGGTCGGCCTCGACGTCGGGGTTGCCCGTGGTCAGCAGTTTGTCACCGTAGAAGATGGAGTTGGCGCCGGCCAGGAAGCACAGGGCCTGCACCGCTTCGCCGAGCTCCTGCCGGCCTGCGGACAGCCGGACCACGGCACTCGGCATGGTGATGCGCGCCGCGGCGATGGTGCGCACGAACTCGAACGGATCCAGCGCGGGCTGGTCCGCCATGGGCGTGCCCTCCACCTGGACCAAATGGTTGACCGGCACGGATTCGGGATGGGGCTCCATGTTGGCCAGCTCGGCAATCAGCGCTGCGCGCTGGGCACGGCTCTCGCCCATGCCCACGATGCCGCCGCAACATACCTTTACCCCGGCCTGGCGCACCTTGTGCAGGGTGTCGAGCCGGTCGTCGAAATGACGGGTGGTGACGACGTCGCCGTACTTGTCGGGGGCGCTGTCGATGTTGTGGTTGTAGTAGTCGAGGCCGGCGTCGCGCAGCGCCTCTGCATGACCTTCGCCCAGCAGGCCGAGCGTGGCGCAGGCCTCCAGGCCGAGCGACTTCACGCCGGCCACCAGTTGCGCCACCTTCTCTATGTCCCGGTCCTTGGGGCCGCGCCAGGCAGCGCCCATGCAGAAGCGCGTGGCGCCGGCATCCTTGGCCCTGCGCGCCGCGTCAAGCACCGTGTCGAGGTCGAGCAGCGCCGTGGCCTGCACGCCGGTGTCGAAATGCACTGATTGCGGGCAGTAGCCGCAGTTCTCGGGGCAGCCACCCGTCTTGATGGACAGCAGCGTGGACAGCTGCACCCTGTTGGCATCGAAATGCTCGCGGTGCACGCTTTGGGCGCGGTACAGCAGATCGTTGAACGGCAGTTCGAAGAGCGCTTGCACATCGTGCGGCTGCCAGCGCACGGAATGGTTGCGGGGCTGCGGTCGATGGAGCTGGACGGTGGCTTGCTGCATGGAGTGGGTCCGCTCGGGAGGCGGCCTCCGGAGATAGAGGAAGTCAGGCCGGCTGGTAAGCCAGCCGCACGTAGATGGGCGCGAACGCTTCGGCCTGGGTGATTTCGAGCAGGCGCTCCCGGGCCAGTTCGAGAAGCGCGACGAAGGTCACGACCAGCACCGGCGCGCCGCGCTGGGGATCGAACAGTTCCTCGAACTCAACGAAGCGGCGGCCCTGCAGCGTGCGCAAAACGATGCTCATGTGCTCGCGCACGGACAGCTGTTCGCGGGTGATCGTGTGGTGCTGGTTCAGCCGCGCGCGCTTGAGGATCTCGGCCCAGGCGGCACGCAATTCGTCGGCGTGGACATCGGGAAAGCGCGGCGTGAGCGACTGCTCTATGTAGACCTGCGCGCGCAGGAAGTCGCGGCCCAGCACGGGCAGCGCGTCCAGGCGCGCTGCGGCCACCTTGATCTGCTCGTACTCGATGAGCCGGCGCACGAGCTCGGCGCGCGGATCCTCGGGCTCCTTGCCGTCCTCGGTTTTCTTGGGCGGCAGCAGCATGCGCGACTTGATCTCGATCAGCATGGCCGCCATGAGCAGGTACTCGCTGGCCAGCTCCAGGTTGGTCTTGCGGATCTGCTCCACGTACGCCAGGTACTGGTGCGTCACCTCGGCCAGCGGGATGTCGAGGATGTTGAAGTTCTGCTTGCGGATCAGATAGAGCAGCAGGTCCAGCGGACCCTCGAAGGCTTCGAGGAACACCTCCAGCGCGTCGGGCGGGATGTAGAGATCCTGCGGCAGCGCGAAAAGCGGCTCGCCGTACAGCCGCGCCATCGCCACGCGGTCCACCTGATGCGGCAGCACGTCGGCGGGCGGCGGTGGCATGTCGGGCATGGCCCCGTCTCGCTGCGGCACGGCCATCAGGTCGCTGGTGCTCACGGGAGGCCTTGAACGCCGGGGTTCAGCTCTTGGTCTGGTAGACGTAAGGCTGCTGCGGCACGCGCGCCTGGCGCCACTCTTCCTGAGCGTCGAGGTCCAGGCGCTTGTCCCAGTAGATCGCGCGGCCGGCGCGCTGCTCTTCTTCCAGATTGGGCTTCTTGGCCTTCAGGTCGTCCAGGAACTGGGTGATGTCGGACTTGTACGGCTTCCAGAACAGCGGCATGGTGAATGGGGCCGAGCCGGGGTGGCAGGCGCTAAAGTGATGGCGGCGATTCTAGGGGAGCCGGATGCCGGGACACGGGCTGCTGCGCGGTGCGCTGGCGGGCATGCTGATGCTCGCCATGGTCGCGTGCGACTCACGCCGCATCGAGCAACTCGAAGAGGATGCCTCCACCGAGGCCGATGTGCGCGAGCGCTTCGGCGAGCCGGCCGCGGTATACACGCTGGCCGACGGCTCGCGCACGCTCGAATACCCTCGCCAGCCCGAGGGGCAGCGCAACTACATGATCACCATCGGGCCGGACGGCAAGATGACCGCCCTGCGGCAGGTGCTCAAACCCGAAACCTTCGCCGAAGTGACCCCGGGCCTCGACAAGTCGCAGGTTCGACTGCTGCTGGGCCGCCCCGCCGCCACGCAGGCCTATCCGCTCAAGGGCGAGGAGGTCTGGGACTGGCGTTTCCTGGATGCCGGGGCGAGCAAGCTGTTCTCCGTCACGTTCGATGGCGAAGGGCGGGTCATCACCACGGCCACCATGGCCGATCCGCGGGAGAACGCGGGCGGTTGAGCCTGTTTCGCGACGGTCAACGCACGCGCAGCCCGGGCGCGGCTCCCGGCCAGGCTTCCAGGATGTACAGGCCCGGATGGGCCTTCTCGTCGGCGTGGCTGGCGGCAAGCACCATGCCCTCGCTCACGCCGAACTTCATCTTGCGCGGTGCGAGGTTGGCCACCATGACGGTGTACTTGCCGACGAGTTCCTCGGGCCGGTAGGCACTGCGGATGCCGCTGAACACGTTGCGCGGGCGGACTTCGCCCACGTCCAGCGTGAGGCGCAGCAGCTTGTCGGAGCCGTCGACGTGCTTGGCGTCGAGGATCTTCGCGATGCGCAGGTCGATCTTGGCGAAGTCGTCAATGGAGATGGTGGCGGCGATCGCTTCGCCACCGGGCAGATCGAGCTCCCCGTCATCTCCCTGTGGGGCGACCTGGGGCGAGGAGCCGGCGGCAGCGACCGGCGGCTCGAACAGCGCGTCCAGCAGCTTGGGGTCCACGCGCTGGATCAGGTGCTTGTACTCGCCGATCCCGTGCTCGCCGAGCAGGCGGCCGGCATCGGCGAACGAAAGCGGCGGCACGCGCAGGAAAGACTCCACCTGCGCGGCCAGCGCGGGCAGCACCGGCTTCAGGTACACCGTCAGCAGCCGGAAGGCTTCGACGCAGACCGAGCACACCTCGTGCAGCCGGTCGTCCTGACCGGCCTGGCGGGCCAGCTCCCAGGGCTTGTGCTGGTCGACGTACTCGTTCACCCGGTCGGCCAGCAGCATGATCTCCCGCAGCGCCTTGCCATACTCGCGCTCCTCGTAGAGCCGCTGCACCTCGGCGGACTGAGACATGAGCGCATCCAGCAGCGCCGCGCCCTCGCCCGCGGGGCGGGCCACCAGTCGGCCGCCGAAGCGTTTCGTCAGGAAACCCGCGGCGCGGCTGGCGATGTTGATGTACTTGCCGACGAGGTCACTGTTCACCCGGGCGACGAAGTCATCCGGGTTGAAGTCCACGTCCTCGACCTTGGCATTGAGCTTGGCGGCGATGTAGTAGCGCAGCCATTCGGCGTTCATGCCGAGCTCGAGGTAGCGCAGCGGCGAGATGCCGGTGCCTCGGCTCTTGCTCATCTTCTCGCCGCTCACCGTGATGAAGCCGTGCACGAAGACGTGGTCGGGCACCTTGCGACGCGAGAAGTGCAGCATCGCCGGCCAGAAGAGCGTGTGGAAGTAGGTGATGTCCTTGCCGATGAAATGGACCTGCTCCACCGCCGGATCGGCCATGAACTCCTCGAACGAGCGTGGCTCGCCCCGCTCGTGGGCGCCGCCGCGGTCAAAGTAGTGCTTCAGCGAGGCCAGGTAGCCGATGGGCGCGTCGAGCCAGACGTAGAAGTACTTGCCTGGGGCATCGGGGATCTCGATGCCGAAGTAGGGCGCGTCGCGGCTGATGTCCCAGTCGGACAGGCCGCCGTGCCCCTGCTCGTCGAACGAGAACCACTCCTTGATCTTGTTGAGCACCTCGGGCTGCAGGCGGCCGGGATGGCTGGTCCATTCCTGCAGGAAGTCGATGCAGCGCTGCGAGGAGAGCTGGAAGAAGTAGTGCTCGCTGGTCTTCATCACCGGCGTGGCACCCGTGAGCGTCGAGTACGGGTTCTTCAGTTCGGTGGGGCCGTACACCGCGCCGCAGACCTCGCATGAATCGCCGTATTGGTCCTTGGCGCCGCAGCGTGGACATTCGCCCTTGATGTAGCGGTCGGGCAGGAACATGCCCTTGACCGGGTCGAAGAACTGCTCGACGGGGCGTACCGCGATCAGGCCTTCCTTGCGCAGCGCGCGGTAGATGTCCTTGGCGAGTTCGTGGTTCTCCGGCCCATCGGTGGAGTGCCAGTTGTCGAACCCCACGTGGAAGCCCTCGAGGTAGCGGCGGCGCCCGGCGGCGATCTCGGCCACGAAGGCCTGGGGCGTTTTGCCGGCCTTCTCGGCCGCGATCATGATGGGTGCGCCGTGTGCGTCATCCGCGCAGACGAAGTGCACCTGATGGCCCAGCATCCTCTGGAAGCGCACCCAGATGTCGGCTTGGATGTACTCCATCATGTGCCCCACGTGAAACGGCGCGTTGGCGTAGGGCAGGGCGGTGGTGACGAAGAGCTTGCGTGTCATGGGGGCCGGGCCTCGCGGGCGAAGCCACGATTCTAGAAGCCGCGGCCCCGCATCCGCGGGTTCGGAATCAAGGAGCCAGCTTGCAGGCCGCCACGCTGTGTATGTTCACCTTCTGGCCGCCCTTGCTGTGCGCCCAAAGTACGTCGTCTCCGTTGGGCGCGGTGGTCATCTCCTGGAATTGATCGATGTCGAGCGACGTCGCGACCGGGCCGGCGCATCGGCGGGTGTCAATGTCGTTGGACGGGAGGGTCAACTGCCGTCAATTGCAGTTCAACGTTGCGAGGGACTTTCCTGCCCCGGCCACGGCGGGCAGCTTCTGCTTCACGCAGGCCGGGTCCTGCATCACGTATGCGTACGGAATCGAGATTGGGAACGTGGCCGTGGTGACCCAGTCGGTGGCATCGCGCGAGGGTGACGAGGAACTTGCGGTCCATGCAATGCCGTAGCGGCTGAAGTCGGCCGGCGTCTGGATGTTGTTGCCGCGCAGTTCCCAATAGCCGATCGCGGTGCTGTCGCGCGACGTGACCGGGTTCTTGGCGTTCTCGAAGTAGTTGCCCTCGATCAGCGAGTAGCCGCCCATGCGGATGTTCGCGCCCGAGGTGACGATGCCGCTGTAGAGGTTGTTGTACAGGTGCGTGTAGCCGCCCCGCTGCAGGGGCAGCCGCGAGCCCACGTTCTCGTGGACGTTGTGATGGAAGGTGATGTAGCGGTCGCTGATGTCGCTGTCGCTCGAGCCGATCAGCCCGACCTTGTGGTGGTTGTGGAGGTGGTTGTACGAGTAGGTGATGTGGTGCGCGCCGGCCTTGCTGTCGATGAGCCCGTCGAACTCCAGGTCGCCGGCGCCGGCGCATTCCGCCATGCTGCTGAACAGGGTGTTGTGATCGATCCAGACCTGGCTAGGGTACTTGCCGCTCTGGCCTTCGATGCCGATGGCGTCGATCGATCCGGGCAGCAGGCCGATCGTCATGTTGCGGACGATGATGTTCGCGGCGCCGGCCTTGATGGCCACTCCGAAGTTGGCCGACGAGCCATCGATCCCCTCGATGGTGACGTTGCTCTTGTTCTTGATCTCGACGATGTTGCCGGCGGGCTTCTGCCACTGCGCGCACGGGTCGGGAATGGACGCGAAGTCGAAGCTGCCGTCGTAGCGGATCACGAGCCCGCTGCTGCCGTCGTAGGCGTTGATCGCGGCTTGCATCTGCGCTGCCGTCGTGACCGTGACAGGTGTTGCTGAGCCACCTCCTGTCACCTCTCCTGCAAAGCCATGGCTGTTGCTGCTGGGTGCTGGCGATGGTGCAGTTTCACTGGTGGGTGACGGCGCCGCTGGAGAGGATGCAGCAGGCGACGGTGCAACAGGCGACGACGCCCCGGATGTCGATGTCCCCGTCGCCGACGGAGCCGGCGACACCGCTGCGCCGTCGGGCGAACTTCCCCCGCACGCGGCCAGCGCGACGGTGAGCGAAATGAGAGTCAGGTGCGTTGTGGTGCGCATGGCCGTGGTGCGATGAGGAAGGATGGCTACGGGGTTTCGCGGTGAACTCGGCCGTCGGCATCGCGCTGTCGTGGCGATGGCGCGAGTACTTGGTCTCGATGCGGCGCACCTCGTCGATGGCCGCGTGGGCCGCGGCCTGCGCCTCGGCTTCGCGGCAGCCGGCCAGACGGATCCGGCACGCCGTGCCCAACGCGTGGAACTCGAAGCCGAGCTCGGTGGATTCCATCTGGCCGTGATCGTCACTGGACCTTGAGCTTGCCCACGCCCGCCTGCTGCATGACGGTGTCCTTGACCTGGGTTGCCGGCATGACGCTGTACGAGTACGGAATCGTCCAGGACGCCGCGGCGAAGCTGCACGCGGCGGCAAGGTTCAGCGATGCGCCGTTGAGCAGCGAGCCCGTGTCGGAAATCGCGCCGGTCTTGCTGGACGAACCGGGGTTCTTCACCACGTGCGAGCAAGAAGTGGCGCCGGCGATGTCGAAGGCGTTGTGCTCCGACAGGATCTGCGCCTTGTAGCCCACGCCGATGCTGTACTGGTACGCGTACACCGCAGCCGAACGATTGCCCTCGTAGTAGTTGTTGTAGACGTGCACCCGGCCGAAGCGCACTCGCGGCGCACGCTCGGCGACGGCGGTGAAGTGGTTGTGGTGGAAGGTGACGGTGAGATGGCCTTCGTCCGACGTGGTGCTGTCGGAGGAGCCGATGAGGTTGTTCTTCTCGTGCCGGTCGAACACGTTGTACGAGACGGTCACGAAGTCCGAGCTCTTCTTGATGTCCAGTGCGCCGTCGTGGCACTGCTTGAGCTTGCCCTTCTCGATGGGCGAGAGCTCGTCGGTCTGCGGGGCGTCGGTGAAGAAGTTGTGGTCGATCCACACGTTCCTGGAACTCTCCACCACGATGCCGTCGTACTCGGAGTTCCAGTTGCCGCTGGCGCCGTCCTCGGGGTCCCATTTCGGGGCGATGTCGCAGGGGTTGACGACGGTGAGGTTGCGCAAGATGACGTTGCTCACGCCCATGATGGAGAGGCGTGCGTTGACGAAGCCGGCGCTCGTGCCGATGCCGATGAGCGTGGTGTTGGACGGCAGCTTCACGACGTTGCGCGCCGCCTGGTCCGATGCACTCGTGAAAGGGCCACCGTTGTCGGCCCCGGCCATGTCGATGGTCCCGTACACCTGCACGATCTTCGGCAGGTCGCCCGCGGCGGACAGCGCGCTTTTGAGCTGAGAGGCCGAGCTCACCTTGTAGACGTTGTTGGCGCTGGCGGAGGCGCCTCCGGTGGTTCCGCCGTTCTGGCCGGCCCATCCGTCCGCTGGGGCGGGGTCGCGGCTGTTGTCGGAAGAACTGGTGGACGCGGGTACCGGGGCCGGTGCAGGTGTGGGGCTCGGGGTCGGTGCGGGCTTCGGTGCGGGAGCCGGGGCTGACGTGGGTGCTGGCGTCGGTGCTGGCGTGGGTGCGGTCGCAGGTGCAGGTGCAGAAGTGGCGGGGGCAACCGCGCATTTCTTCTTCTTGCCCGGATACGGATCGGTGCCGAAGGTTGCGACCTTGCAAGCCACCTTGCCGGCCGGCAGCGTGGCGAGGACCCACTGGTCCTTGGTGCCGAACGAGACCTTGCGTTCGCCGGGCAGCTTGCAGGTTTCTCCTTCGTCGGCGCATTTGGAGAATCCGCGAGGCCAGTCGGCGGCCGATGCCGGCGCAACGAGGCCGCACAAGAGGGAAGCGGCGGCGCTTGCCACCAAGGTAAGTCTATTGATCGAGGACACGGTGCAGTTCATCCTGGGAACCGGGTTGGGACATGGCGTGATGGCTTGCCGCGGCAATGCGGCGGGTGTGCAGCGCGAGCAGACGAAGTTGCGCTGCGGTACTGCTCCTGGCCCGGCGTCCAGAGGGGTCGGGCGTGTGTGTCTTCGATGCATGGCAGCGAGGGCACCGTCGGATCGTTGTGCTGGCGGTTCCACGTCACGAGGCCGCCCTGTCCGCCCAGTCGCAGGTCCCGGCTGTTCCGGTTCTGCAGCTGCGCGTTGTTCACGGTCGACACGTTGCAGTTGCCGTCATGAGGGCCGGGGCGTGGCCGATGTGTCTGTTCATCGTCTCAGGCCCTCAGCCATGGCAGCTCCTGCCCGACCACCGCCCACATCGCGTCCGTGTGGTCGCTGTTGTCGGCGCGGGTGGCGGGGTAGCCGTAGGTGGCGGTGTTGGAGTCTGCGTGCTCAGGCCCATGGCGCGCAGCACCATCCCCAGCCACTGGTTGTAGAGCAGGCCGCCCCACCAGTGCAGATCCGACCACCAGGAGAACGAGTTGCGATCCCGGTAGTCGAGCGACTGCCCGGTGCGGAAGTACCCCCCGGCGTCCACGGTCGTGCTCGTGGAGCCGAAATTGCAGCCCGCGGCTGCAATGGCCACAGCCCAGCCCGCGATGATCTCGCGTGTCCTCATCCCAACGGCCCCTCTTCGGAAATCTTTGCGGGCCAATGTAATTAATGCCGACCTGATAGGCGTGTGTAAGAAATGCCATCCGTGCAATCGTTTGCACCCGCCTCGGCATGGACCCCTGAAGCGGGGGGCGAGACCCCCCTCGCAAAGCGGACTTTTGTTACGCAAACAGGGGCGTAGGCCGTGCGCTAGACTCGTTCGGCTGTGACCGTCCTTGCGCTGGATGCATTTCGTTTCATGCCTATCTCCGAATCCGCACTGCTCGACGCGCTGAAGGGCGTGATCGATCCCAATACCGGCAACGACTACGTTTCAACCCGGCAGCTGAAGAACCTCAGGGTCGAGGGCTGCGATGTGGCCTTCGATGTCGAGCTCGGCTACCCGGCCAAGAGCCAGCTCGCGGCGCTGCGCAAAAGGCTGGTCACTGCCGCGCGCACCGTTCCCGGCGTGGAGAACGTCAGCGTCAACCTCTCCACCAACATCATTGCCCACGCGGTGCAGCGAGGCGTGCAGCTGCTCCCCCATGTGAAGAACATCCTCGCCGTCGCTTCGGGCAAGGGCGGCGTGGGCAAAAGCACCACGGCCGTCAACCTGGCGCTCGCGCTGGCGGCCGAGGGCGCGTCGGTCGGCATCCTCGATGCCGACATCTATGGCCCCAGTCAGCCCATGATGATGGGCATCGAGGGCCGGCCGGAATCCACCGACGGCAAGACCATGGAGCCGCTCGAGAACTACGGCGTGCAGGTCATGTCGATCGGCTTCCTGGTGGAGCCCGACAACGCCATGATCTGGCGCGGCCCCATGGCGACGCAGGCGCTGGAGCAGCTGCTGCGGCAGACCAACTGGCGAGACCTCGACTACCTCGTGGTCGACATGCCACCCGGCACCGGCGACATCCAGCTCACGCTCAGCCAGCGCGTGCCGCTCACCGGCGCGGTGATCGTCACCACGCCGCAGGACATCGCGCTGCTCGATGCAAAGAAGGGCATCCGCATGTTCGAGAAGGTGGGCGTGCCCATCCTCGGCATCGTGGAGAACATGGCCGTGCACGTGTGCGAGCAGTGCGGCCACGTGGAGCACATCTTCGGGGCCGAGGGGGGCAAGAAGCTGGCGGCCGAATACGGCATGGATTACCTGGGCGCATTGCCCCTGAACCTGTCTATCCGCGTGCAGGCTGACGGCGGCCGGCCCAGCGTGGTGAGCGATCCCGAAGGCGAGATCGCGGGCCTGTACAAGGCCGTGGCCCGCCAGGTGGCGGTGAAGATCGCGCAGCGCGCGAAAGACTTCTCCGCCAAGTTCCCCACCATCACCATTTCCAAGACCACCTGATGAACCCGGATCGCCCCGCGTTGCAGTTGGCGGTGGTGATGGAGCGCGAAGCGCAGCCCAACCGCTGGGAAGACTGGCGGTTCGCGGTGGTCGATGTGGTGGTGGACGAGGGCGGTTTCGCGCCCGGAGCGCGGGTGTTGCGCGACGATGGCCGGCTGCGGCGCACGCTGCACGCGGGATACACGCTCGAACTGTTCATAGACGAGGTCGAGGGCTACTTCCTCAACCTGAGTTCCGGCGCGCCGGTGTGGTTCGTGATGTGGCGCGTGGACGATGCCGATGCCGGCGTGGCCCGACCCGAGGCGGTCGCTGTCTCCTACAACGAGGCCGGGCGCTGGCTCGACGCGCAGGAAAGGGTGGACAACGTGCCGCTGCCTGCCGCCGTGCGGGCCTGGTTGCAGGCGTTCGTCGACGAGCACTATCGACCCGAGCCGAAGCAGCGCAGGCGGCCGGCGTCGTTTGTCTCGCCAGGCCGGCGTTCGTGAGGTTGCGTCGTGGCCGACGAAGGATTCCTGGCCCGGTGGTCGCGTCGCAAGGCGGCGGCGACGGGAAACGTGGAGCCCGCGGTAGCGCCTCGGCCCGGCCCTGCGTGCGATCCGAGCGCCGAAGCGAACGTGCCTTCCCTCGGTGACGCGGCTCTTGCGCAGACGGATCCCACACCGTCTCCGCCCCCGCCCACGCTCGCCGATGTCGCCCACCTCACGCCGCAGAGCGACTTCCGCCGCTTCGTCGCGCCCACCGTCGATCCGCTGGTGAAGAACGCCGCGCTCAAGAAGCTCTTCGCCGACCCGCACTTCAATGTGATGGATGGCCTGGACGTCTACATCGACGACTACGGAAAGGCCAGCCCGATCCCTGCGGCCATGCTGCGCCAGCTCGTGCAGGCCCAGGGGCTGGGCCTGTTCGACCAGGAACCGGCTGATGACCAGGCAACCCCCGATGGCGCTGCTTCCGAGGGACGCCCAAAGTCAGCGCAGGACGCCACTGCAGTACCCCCCGATGAAAACCCTGATCTGCGATTGCAACAGGACGATGCCGCTGGATGCGGCGACGCTGAAGAGCGCCCTCCCGCCTGAGGCCGCCGAGGGCCTGTCGACCCTGCACAGCACGCTGTGCCGGCGCGAGGCCGCGGCGTTCCAGCGTGCGGCACGAAGCGGCGACGACCTGCTCGTCGCCTGCACCCAGGAAAGCCGGCTGTTCCTGGGGCTCAATGCGCAGACCGAAGGTGCGCCCGGCGTTCAGGAGCGGCCGATCCGCTTCGTCAACATCCGGGAGACCGGAGGCTGGTCGCGCGACGCGCGCCAGGCCATGCCCAAGATCGCGGCGCTGCTGGCCGCGGCGCAGTTGCCCGAGCCCGACCCGGTTCCCACCGTCAGCTACAGGAGCACCGGGCGCGTGCTGGTGATCGGCGGGGCCGAGGAGGCGCTGCGTGCAGCTGAATTGCTGGGCGACGCGCTCGACGTAAGCGTGCTGCTCACCCGGCCCGGCGGCAGCCTGCCCCAGGGGCGATCCGTGGCCGTCCATGCGGGCCGGCTGGTGTCGCTCACCGGCTGGCTGGGCCGCTTCGAGGCGGCATGGGAGAGCGCGAACCCCATCGACCTCGACCTGTGCACGCGCTGCAATGCCTGCATCGCGGCGTGCCCCGAGGGGGCGATCGACTTCAGCTACCAGGTGGATCTCGACCGCTGCCGCAGCCATCGCGAGTGCGTGCGCGTGTGCGAGGCGGCGGGCGCCATCGACTTCGACCGCGCGCCGCAGGCGGTGAAAGAGACCTGCGACCTGGTGCTGGATCTGCGTGCGTCCCCAGCGTTCACGATGCATGCGCCCCCGCAGGGGTACTTCCACACAAGTGGCGACGAGCGGCGGCTGGCCAATGCCGTGCTGCAGCTGAGAGAGCTCACGGGCGAGTTCGAGAAGCCGAGGTTCGTCGAGTACAAGCGCCGGCTCTGCGCGCACAGCCGCAACGAGCAGATCGGGTGCGACGCCTGCATCGAAGTGTGTTCCGCCCGTGCCATTTCGAGCGAGGCGACCGAAGGCGGCGGCATCCGCGTGGAGCCTCACTTGTGCGTGGGCTGCGGTGCCTGCACCACCGTGTGTCCTAGCGGGGCGCTGGCCTATGCGGCTCCGGGCACCGAGCACCAGGGGCTGCGCATCCGGACCTTGCTACAGACCTACGTGCGCGCCGGCGCGACCGCGGCGCCGGCCCTGCTCCTGCACAGCCAGGGCGTGGGGCGTCGTCTGATCGAGGAGCTCGGCCGCGCGGCGCGCGTCGACCCGCAGGTTCACGGTGTGCCGGCACGGGTGTTGCCGCTGGACGTATGGCACACCGCCAGCGTCGGTCTCGACCTGTGGCTGGCCGCTTTCGCCTATGGCGCGGGCGATGTGTGGATCCTGCAGACCGACGAGGAAGCGCCGGGCTACCGCGAGGCGCTGCAGGAGCAGGCCGCGGTCGCCAACGCGCTCATGGAAGGCCTGGGTCACGCGGGCCGCGTGCAGTTGCTCTCGGCCCGCGATGCGCGGGACCTGCCGGCGCTCGACGCAGCCCTGCGCCAGCCTGCCGCGGGTGCGGTGCGCCGGCCGGCCAGTTTCGCGGTGCAGGCCGACAAGCGCGCCACGCTGGAGCTGGCGATCGAGCACCTCGTGGAGCAGGCAGCCGCGCGTCCCGAGACCATCGCGCTGCCGCCCGCCGGCAGCCCCTGGGGCAACGTGCTCGTCGACACTGGCAGGTGCACGCTGTGCCTGGCCTGCGTGGGCGCCTGCCCTGAGGGTGCGCTCATCGACAACCCCGAGCGGCCTCAGCTGCGCTTCGTCGAGAAGAACTGCGTGCAGTGCGGGCTGTGCGAGGTTACCTGCCCGGAAGACGCCATCGCCTTGCAACCGAGGTTCTGGCTGGCCGACGAAGGCCGTGCGCGCCGGCAGCCGCGCATGCTCCACGAGCTGGAGCCGTATCGCTGCATCCGCTGCGGCAAGCCCTTCGGAACCCGCAAGGCCATAGAGCTCATGCTGGGCAAGCTCGCCGGGCACGCCATGTTCCAGGGCGAGGCGGCCGAGCGGCTGAAGATGTGCGGCGACTGCCGGGTGATCGACATCCACACCCGGGGCGATGAAGTGCGCATCACCGACCTCCCCTGAACACGCCGCTTCATGTCCAGCCAGCCGCTGCATTTCACCCCCGTGACCGACGATCGCGAGGAGCTCGCCCGGGCCGAGGTCTACGGGTTGCTCTCTCAGTTGTTCTACGCGCCGCCGGCCCGGGAGTTGTTCGAGCAGATCCGCGTCGCGCCCACCCAGGCGCCTTTTCCCGGCGGCTGGCTCGAATCGAGCTGGAGCGAGGTTGTGGCCGTATCGCGCCGACTGGAACCGGAGCAGGTCGCGCAGGAGTACGACACGCTGTTCCAAGGCATCGGCAAGCCCGAGGTCTTTCTCTACGCGTCCCACTACCTGGCCGGGGCATTGAACGAGAAACCGCTGGTGACCCTGCGCGATACGCTGCAGCGGCTGGGACTCGCGCGTGCCCCCGGCATGGCCGAGACCGAGGACCACGTCGCCTTCCTGTGCGAGGTGATGCGCCACCTCATCGCCAACGAGAACGTTGCACTGAGCAACCTCGCGGCGCAAAGACACTTCTTCGACACCCATCTGCGCGGCTGGACCGATGCGATGTGCGGGCAGATCGCCGGTCATCCCGCGGCCGATTTCTACCGGGCCCTCGCGTCCTTCGCGCAGGCGTTTTTTGCCGTGGAGTCGCAGGGCTTCGACCTGCTTGAATAAATGACGTGCGCGCATGGCGGGCACTGCAGTCTTGCGTCGGTGCAGACCCTAATGTTCCTGCATGCAATCAGGTGCATAAAGTCAAAAGTCGGGAGGTCGGGAGCACTGCCTTATGGAGGCTGGCATGACACGTCCCACCGATCGAGATGCCCCAGGCGTCCCTCTCCCCAAGCGCCGCACCGTGTTGCTCGGCGCCGGCGCGGCAGGTGCCGGTTTGCTGGCGGCCAGGACGGTGCCGCTTGCTCCCACCGAGGTTGCTGATGCAGCGCAGGTGGCCGCGGACGGCCGTGCCGGCTACCGGCTCTCCCCGCATGTGCTGCGGTATTACGAGACCGCGAAAGTCTGAGAGGGCGAGAGGCATCCAGCATGACCGCTCATTCCCGCCAAAGGCCCCCGGTTGTCGTTGCAAATGCTCGCCGTAGCCCGAGCTACGGCTGTGCTTTGCGCCTAAACCGGGCGCCTTTGGCGGGCCTGCTCGGTCACGCGGAATTGCCTCTCACCCTCTGATCCCGGGTTCACCACGAACTCCCGAGGAGCGCCCATGTTGCTCACGCGCAAGTCGCAGGACACGGGTTTGGCCGCGTCCTCTTCACTCGTTTCCAGCCTGGCGCGCGGCGTGTCCCGCGCCATCCCCACCATGGACCGGCGGACCTTCCTCAGGCGCTCCGGGCTCGGCGTGGGCACGGGCCTCGCGGCCTCGCAGCTCTGCCTGGTCCGCAAGGCCGAGGCTACCGAACCGGCGGCGCCCAACGGCAAGGCGGCTCCTCAGGTGAGACGCACGGTGTGCGGCCACTGCTCGGTAGGCTGCGCCGTCGATGCCGTGGTGGAAAACGGCGTGTGGGTGCGCCAGGAACCGGTGTTCGATTCGCCCCTCAACCTGGGCGCCCACTGTGCCAAGGGCGCCGCGCTGCGCGAGCACGGCCACGGCGAGTACCGCCTCAAGTACCCGATGAAGCTGGTCGACGGCAAGTACCGGCGCATCTCCTGGGACCAGGCGCTCCAGGAGGTCAGCGCGAAGATGCTGGAGCTGCGCAAGCAAAGCGGGCCCGACTCGATCTTCATCGTGGGCTCCTCCAAGCACAACAACGAGCAGTCGTACCTGCTGCGCAAGTGGGTGAGCCTGTGGGGCAGCAACAACTGCGACCACCAGGCGCGCATCTGCCACTCCACCACGGTTGCGGGCGTCGCGAACACGTGGGGATACGGCGCGATGACCAACTCCTACAACGACATGCAGAACTCCAGGGCGGCGATGTACATCGGCTCCAACGCCGCCGAGGCGCACCCGGTGTCCATGCTGCACATGCTGCATGCCAAGGAGACGGGCACCAAGATGATCGTGGTGGACCCGCGCTTCACACGCACGGCGGCCAAGGCCGACGAGTACGTGCGCATCCGTTCGGGCTCGGACATCCCGTTCCTCTTCGGGCTCATGTATCACATCTTCAAGAACGGATGGGAAGACCAGAAGTACATCGCCGACCGCGTGTACGGCATGGACAAGGTGCGCGACGAGGTCCTGGCCAAGTGGACGCCCGACAAGGTGCAGGAGGCCTGCGGCGTCGACGAGGCCACATGCCTCAAGGTGGCGCGGATCATGGCCGAGAACCGGCCCAGCACGGTGGTGTGGTGCATGGGCCAGACGCAGCACACCATCGGCAATGCCATCGTGCGCGCCTCATGCCTGCTGCAGCTGGCGCTGGGCAACATCGGCGTGTCGGGCGGCGGCGCGAACATCTTCCGCGGCCACGACAACGTGCAAGGCGCCACCGACGTCGGGCCCAACCCCGACTCGCTGCCGGGCTACTACGGCCTGGCCGAAGGCTCGTGGAAGCACTTCGCGAACGTGTGGAAGGTCGACTTCGAGTGGATCAAGAAGCAGTTCGCGCCCGGCATGATGACCAAGTCCGGCATGACGGTCTCGCGCTGGATCGACGGCGTGCTGGAGAAGAACGAGCTCATCGACCAGGACAGCAACCTGCGCGGCCTGTTCTTCTGGGGCCACGCGCCGAACTCGCAGACGCGCGGCCTGGAGATGAAGCGGGCGATGGACAAGCTCGACCTGCTGGTCGTCATCGATCCCTATCCCTCGGCCACCGCCGCCATGGCGGCCATGCCGGGCAAGCCGGAGGATCTCAACCCCAACCGCGCGGTGTACCTGCTGCCCGCGGCCACGCAGTTCGAGACCAGCGGCTCGGTCACGGCGTCGAACCGCTCGCTGCAGTGGCGCGAGAAGGTGATCGACCCGCTGTTCGAGTCTCGCTCCGACCAGATGATCATGTACCAACTCGCGGCCAAGCTGGGCTTCGCCAACGAGCTGGTGAAGAACTACCGCATGCAGAAGATCAAGGGCATGGACGAGCCCCTGCCCGACGACATCCTGCGCGAGATGAACCGCAGCTGCTGGACCATCGGGTACACCGGCCAGAGCCCCGAGCGCCTGCAGGCGCACATGCGCAACATGAACGTCTTCGACGTCAAGACGCTGCGCGCGCGGGGCGGGGTGGACAAGCTGACCGGCTACAAGCTCGACGGCGACTACTTCGGCCTGCCGTGGCCCTGCTACGGCACGCCGCAGATGAAGCACCCCGGTTCGGCCAACCTCTACGACACGTCCAGGCATGTGATGGAAGGCGGCGGGAACTTCCGCGCCAACTTCGGCGTGGAGCGCGACGGGCAATCGCTGCTCGCCGCCGACGGCTCGCACTCCAAGGGTGCCGACCTCACCACCGGCTACCCGGAGTTCGACCACGTGCTGCTGAAGAAGCTGGGCTGGTGGGAAGAGCTGACCGAAGCCGAGCGCGCCGCGGCCGAAGGCAAGAACTGGAAGACCGATCCCTCCGGCGGGATCATCCGCGTGGCGATGGTCAACCACGGCTGCCATCCCTTCGGCAATGCGCGGGCACGCGCGGTGGTCTGGAACTTCCCCGATCCGATTCCGCAGCATCGCGAGCCGCTCTATTCGAACCGGCCGGATCTCATC
>CBINBY010000025.1:0-53143 GCA_966248995.1 uncultured Burkholderiales bacterium
TCGGGCTGGCGGTGATCGCCACCACCTTCACGCTGATCGCCGTGTTCCTGCCCACGGCGTTCATGGCGGGTGTGCCGGGCAAGTTCTTCGTGCAGTTCGGCTGGACAGCCTCCATCGCCGTGTTCTTCTCGCTGGTGGTGGCGCGCATGCTCACGCCCATGATGGCCGCCTACGTGCTGCGGCCCAAGCCGCACGAGGAACGCGAGCCGAGCTGGATCCGCATCTACATGCGCTGGGCCGGCTGGGCGCTGAAGCACCGCGTCAAGGTCACGCTCGCGGTGATCGGGCTGACCGTGGCTTCGTTCTTTGTGGTGGGCCTGTTGCCCACCGGCTTCATCCCGCCCGATGACCTGTCGCAAACGCAGGTCACGGTGACGCTGCCGCCGGGCAGCACGCTCGCGCAGACCTACGCCGCGGCCGAGCAGGCGCGCACGATCGTGAGCCGCAACCCGCACGTGAAGTTGGTCTACAGCGCCATCGGCGGCGGCCGCACGGGCGCGGACCCGTTCATGCCCCAGACTGCGGCCGAAGTGCGCAGGGCCACGCTCACGATCAACATGACGCCACGCGCCCAGCGAGGCGGCGTGTCCAAGCAGGACATCGAGGCGCAGCTGCGCGACGCCCTCGTCGCGGTGCCGGGGGCGCGCATCAAGGTGGGCTTCGGCGGCTCGTCGGAGAAGTACCTGCTGGTGCTGGCCGGCGAGGACGGCCGCGTGCTCGCCGAGCACGCCCGCCAGGTGGAGAAGGAACTGCGCACCATCCCCGGCATCGGCGCGGTCACCTCCACGCTCAGCCTGGTCCGGCCGGAGGTCATCGTGCGCCCCGACTTCGCGCGCGCCGCCGACCTGGGCGTGACCTCGGCCGCCATCGCCGACACGCTGCGCATAGCGCTGTCGGGCGACTACGACCAGGCGCTACCCAAGCTCAACCTCTCGCAGCGCCAGGTACCCGTGGTGGTGAAGCTCGCGCCCGATGCGCGCACCGACCTCGAACTGCTCGAGAAGCTCGCCGTGCCCGGCGCACGGGGCCCGGTGATGCTGGCCAACGTGGCCACGCTGGGCATCGCCAGCGGGCCGGCGCAGATCGACCGATACGACCGGCTGCGCAACGTCAACTTCGAGATCGAGCTCAACGGCCAGCCGCTGGGCGAGGTCGAGCAGCAGGCGCGTGCGCTGCCCAGCCTGGCGAACCTGCCACCGGGCGTGATCCAGCGCAGCGTGGGCGATGCGGAGGCCATGGCCGAGCTCTTTTCCAGTTTCGGCCTGGCCATGCTCACCGGCGTGCTGTGCATCTACATCGTGCTGGTGCTGCTGTTCCACGACTTCGTGCAGCCGGTGACCATCCTCGCGGCACTGGTGCTGTCGATCCCGGGAGCGTTCCTGGCGCTGTTCATCACGCAGACCGCGTTGTCGATGCCGTCGATGATCGGGCTCATCATGCTCATGGGCATCGCGACCAAGAACTCCATCCTGCTGGTGGAGTACGCCATCATGGCGCGGCGCGACCGCGGCCTGTCACGCATGGAAGCCCTGCTCGATGCCTGCCGCAAGCGCGCACGCCCCATCGTCATGACCACCATCGCCATGGCCGCCGGCATGATGCCCATCGCCCTGGGCCTGGGCACGGACCCGAGCTTCCGCGCGCCGATGGCCATCGTGGTGATCGGCGGGCTGATCACCTCCACCTTCCTCAGCCTGCTGGTGATTCCCGTGATCTTCACGTTCGTGGACGATGCGGTGCAGAAGATCCAGGCGTTCTTCCGCAGCCGCCTGCATCACCACGCGCCCGCGGCCGAGAGCCACCGCTGACCCTCGCGACCCACGCCGAAAGGAGCCCTCCATGCAAGCCGACATCCGCCTCCAAGGCAAGTTCGTCTGGTTCGAGCACCAGTCCGATGACCCGGTGCGCGCGCAGGCCTTCTACGAGCCGCTGTTCGGCTGGAATGTCCAGCCCATGCGGATGGAGGGCGAGCCCTATCGCATGATCCAGAACGGCGAGGTCGGCATCGGCGGACTCGTGACGGGTCCGGCGGGCCAGCGCGCCCGCTGGCGCTCCTTCGTGTCCGTGCAGGATGTCGACGCCTCGTATGCCGCCGCGCTGTCGTCAGGTGCGCGCGGCGCGACGCCGCCGACCGACTTCGCGCCGGTGGGGCGCGACGCCGCGATCGTCGATCCCACCGGTGCCGAAGTGCACCTGTGGCACGGCAGCCGTGCCGACCGCCCCGATGCCGAGCACGTGCCCACGGGCGAGTGGTACTGGAACGAGCTGTGGACCCCGGATGCCCCGGCTGCCGTCGCGTTCTACGAGAAGCTGCTGGGCTACACGCGTGAAGAAATGAACATGGGCGAGCACGGCACGTACTACATCCTCAAGAGCCAGGACCGTGCACGGGGCGGCGTGTTCCAGTCGCACGACGCACGCACGCCGCCGATGTGGATGCCCTATGTGCATGTGCCCGACTGCGACGCCACCGCGAGCCTGGCCGAGCAGCAGGGCGGCACGGTCTTCATGCCGCCCACCGACGTGGCGGGCGTGGGCCGCATCGCGGCCATGTTCGATCCGCAGGGCGCGGCCATCGCCTTCATCAAGGGCATGCCCGGCCAGGGGATGTAGCTCGGCCGGGTCAGTGCGACCTCGGCGTACGCGACGCCGCATTCGGCGCGCCCTGGTCCATCCGGTCCTCAAGTTCGCCCAGGTGGGCGCTCAGCGAGTTGCCGGTGTCCTCGAGCGCGCGCCGGGTGCGCTGCTCCATCTCCTCGATCCGCGTGGCCAGCAGGGCACGCGTGTCGGCATGCATGTCCTCGATGCGGCGCAGCTCGGTGGTCACGAAGCGGTGCAGCTCGGTGTAGCGCGAGGTCTCGGCCTGGTCGACGAGCTCGCGCTGCGCCTGCAGCTCGCGGGCATGGCGGCGTGTATCGATCAGCGCGCTGCCTTGCAAATAGATCATGTAGGTCAAGCACATGGCCCCCAGCAGGATCACCACGCCCAGCATCACCAGCCCCACCGGCGCCTGCACGGTGCCGAACACCAGCGACAGCGTGGCCGGAGCGGTGAACGCGTTCCAGTTGAGGAGCGCGAAGAGCACGGTCAGCGCCAGCACGACGAACAGGAACAGGGTGCGAAATCGCATGCATCTCTCCCAGCTCGGGCCGCCGGATGGCCGCCCTTTCGGGTGCAGCAGCAAGCTGCGCGCCCGGCAGGGTCAATCGCCGCCATGCCCGCCTAGCTGGAGCAGCACGCGGCCCCATGCCGGCGGGTCGCGCAGCCTGAGCGTGCCGAGCTGGCCCTTGAAGTCCAGCTCGGCGTTGCCCACGATGGCCGCCAGCCCCACGGCGGACAGGAAGGTGTCCGTTTCGGCATCGCCCGCGCCCACCGAATGCGACAGGTCGATCTCCAGGTAGGGCGCGATTGCCTCGGCGCCGTGTCGCTTGTCGACGCCGGCATGAGTGATGAAGCGCGTGCGCTCGGTGTGCTGGTAGGCCATGCGCCGATCCTCGGGCACGTCGTTCAGCAGGAAGATCATGCACACCGCGGTGGCGGCCAGACGGTCGGCGAGCGCCTGCACGGTGCCGCACAACACCGCTGACGCGCTGCGGTATTTGTCCGCGGTCGCCGCGACGCGTGCCGGGTCGGGCGTCCAGACGAGTTCGCCGGCATGCCAATCGCGCGGATAGAAGAACACGAGCAGGTCCTCGGCGCCTTGCGACACCATGCCGTGCACGCCTTGCAGTACCTCGTCGATCTCGTCGGCGCCCAGCGCAAAGGCTTCGAACTCCTCGAACACCAGCGCACCGCGCGGTCCGGGCACGATCTGGCCGATCTGGCTGCCCTTGAGGGCCACCAGCGGGATGGCGCAGCCGGTCGCCCCATGCCACTCCCCGGCAAAGTCCGACAGCACGGAGATCGGATACCGCATGGTGTTGATGACCACCCGGCGCCCGCTGTCGTGCACGCGCTTGAGCCCCTCCTCCACGAGGCGCGGCAACATCGCGCGGCCGTCGACCTCATGCACCGCGGTGCCGTCCAGGTCGGTCATCACCGCGCCGTGGCTCATGTAGCGCGAGCGGCGCAAGAACTCCCGCACTTCGGCACGCACCGAGGCGTCATCCGAGGCCGTGGGTCGAGACATGGCAGCGCGGCCGCAAACGACGTGCCTGCGAGCCAGGCGCCGTGCGCATGCAGGAACACCACTTGCCGCGTCCCGGCATTGTTCCTCCCCACCGGACCCGGCACCATGACTTTGCCTTCCCACTCCACCCCAACCTCTTTGCCGTCGCGCCGCGCCCGCCATGGCTCGTCCGGCCGCTGGCTCGCCGTGGCCGCGGCATCGGCCGCCGTACTGGCGGGCTGCGCGCTGGTGGTACGGCGCCAGACCCAGCGTGCCGAGCGCGACTTTCCGCCGCGCGGCCGTTTCGTCACGGTCGACGGCGTGCGGCTGCACTTCACCGTGCACGGCCGCGACGATCGCCCGCAAACCGTCGTGCTGCTGCACGGCAATGCCAGCCTGGGCGAGGACTTCGACATCAGCGGGCTCACCGCCCTGGCTGCCGAGAGATACCGCGTGGTGGTGTTCGACCGACCCGGCTACGGTTACAGCGAGCCGCCGCATGGACGCCAGTGGACGGCCGAGGAACAGGCCGATCTCCTGCACGCCGCGCTGCGCCGACTGGGCGTGTCCGATCCCATCGTGCTGGGCCACTCCTGGGGCGCACTCGTCGCACTTTCGGTGGGGCTGCGCCACCCGCAGGACGTAGGCAGCCTGGTGCTGGCCTCCGGGTACTACTTCCCCAGCCTGCGGCTTGACGTGCCCCTGCTCTCCGGCCCCGCCGTGCCCGTGTTGGGCACCCTCATGCGCCACACGATCTCGCCGCTGCTCGGGCGGCTGATCTGGCCCCTCATGGTCAAGCGCATGTTCTCGCCGGCCCCTGTGACCGAGGCGTTCCGGCAGCGCTTCCCGGTGTGGATGGCGTTGCGGCCCTCCCAGCTGCACGCGGAATCCGCGGAAATGATGGCCATGGGACCCACCGCCCTGGCGCTGCGGCATCGCTACTCGGACCTCAAGGTGCCTGCCGTGCTGGTGGCGGGCGCCAGCGACCGGCACCTCAGCACCCGGTGGCACTCGACCCACCTGCACGAGTGCCTGGAACGCAGCTGGCTGCGCCTCGTCGAAGGCAGCGGCCACATGATTCACCACGTGGCTCCGGGGCAGGTGATGGCGGCCATCGATCAGGCCGCGGGCATGGTGTGGGACCGCTCCCTGCGGCAGCGCCCAGCGGCCGGCCTGAAGGATGACCAGGCAGCCGCGACGGCCACCTCCACGCTGTCGCCGGTCACCTCCGCCCGCCAGCCGTCCCGGGTACCCGCCGCATGATCGCCCGGCGTGTGTGAGATATGGCGCGCCAGAGCTGGCCTGATGCGGCGGGGTTCGGCCACGGCGGCGGTATCTTGCTGCCATGCGACACGAAACCAGCCGGACCCCTTGCTCACCCAGTGCCGGGCCTCGCCCCCAGACGGTGCAGCAAGGCTCCACCACGCTGGTCATCGGCGAGCTGCTGCCCGGCCCTGCGCGCCCGGTGCGCGCTGACGTCAAGGCGCTGGAACGCTTCTCGGAGCTGATGGCGCGCGAAGGCTGGACGGCCCATGTGTCGGCCATGGCTTACGACCGCATCTACGCACGCGAGCGCTTCACCCATGCCCTGCGCCACGGCCATCGCGAACTGGCTGCGCTGGCTGGCGCGCTGATGGCCAGCCACCGCGGCAGCGGCATCATGGACTGCTGACGGCGGGCCCCCTCCAGCTTGCAGTATTAACGTCCTCGCCTGCGTCGAAAGAAGCGCGGCTCTGCATCCCCTCCCACGCATCGCGGCCCCCGCAGGTTGACGTCGCGTCTTACCGCCATGGCCTTCGCCATGCGTGCCTGCCGTTAAGGCCCACCGCACTCCCCTCTCTTGCAGCACCTGACCGTTAGCAAGGGCTCGCACTGAAACTGGCCGTTGCATGGCCGCTTTTTCGATTCATGACCGATGCGCCGGCACCGATAGCCTTCATGCATCGGCATACCTATCGAGAGGAGCGACATGAACCGATCACCTATCCGGCCCCCCGCAAAAAGCCAGCCCACCCGCGATGCCGCGCCCTGCGGCTCGCCCTGGGACATCACCATGCCGGCCGAACTCGACTCGCCCAGGCCCTCGCAGCCATTCGAGGAGCCCTTGCGCGGCATGGCAATCCGCGAGGTCATCGAGCCGCAGGTCTTCACGCACTTCTTCGGCAAGCCGGCCCGCTGAGCCGCCATCTGACTTCAGTTCAGATGGCCCCCACGCTGCCGGTGACCGGCAGCACGATCCCCGTGATGTAGCTGGCGCACGAAGGTGCCGCCAGGAACACATACGCCGGAGACAGCTCCTCCGGCTGCGCCGCCCGCTTGAAGTCGGTGTGCTTGCCGAACTGCTGCACCTGCTCCGGCGGCGAGTCCGCCGGATTCAGCGGCGTCCACACCGGCCCCGGCGCCACCGCGTTGACGCGGATGCCCTTGTCGATCAGGCTGGCCGCCAGCGACTTGGTGAACGCGTGGATCGCGCCCTTGGTGGTGGAGTAGTCAAGCAGCTTCGGGCTGCCCTTGAGCCCCACCACCGACCCGCTGTTGATGATCGACGAGCCCGCCTTCAGGTGCGGCAGGGCCGCGCGCGCCATGTGGAAGTAGCCGTACACGTTGGTGCGCAGCGTCTCGTCGAAGCGCTCGTCCGACAGATCCTCCAGCGACTCGGCATGCTCCTGGAACGCCGCGTTGTTGACGAGGATGTCGAGCCTGCCGAAGGCACGCACCGTCTCCTCCACGGCGCGCCGGCACCAGGCCGGATCCTTCACGTCGCCTGCGAGCAGCAGGCAGCGCCGGCCTTCGGCTTCCACGCAGCGCCGCGTCTCCTCGGCATCCTCGTGCTCGTTCAGATACAGCGCTGCCACGTCGGCCCCTTCGCGCGCATACAGCACCGCCACCGCGCGGCCGATGCCTGAATCGCCACCCGTCACGATGGCCACCATGTTCAGCAGCTTGCCGCTGCCTTTGTAGTCCGGAGCGAGATACCGCGGCTTGAGTTCGAGCTCGGCTTCGAGGCCGGGTTTGGCGATGTGCTGCGCCGGCAGGTCTTCCGGCTGGCGGCGCCCGCTCGTCTGCGGCGCGCCTTTCGCCTGGGGCTTGCCTTCCTGGGACTGGGCAGCATCACGTCGGTCCTGCTCGGCCTGGATGCGGCGTTGCTTCTCGGCGGTGGCGTCGGTCGAACCGGCATGGTCGGGGCGGCGGGAATCGTCAGGCATGGCGTCCTCCTTTGCGTCCGCCACCGGCAGCCTGCGTGCCCGGCCCGCACACCACCCCCGGCTCCAAGTGGTCCTCGCCCGCGTGCGCCCGGCGTGCGGCGTTTCGTCTCGACGCAACCCGGCCGCAAACAGTCTGCGGCCTGACGCCGAAAGCACCGCCCATGCTTACGCGCATGGAATCTTTTGTGCAGTTGTGCATGCTTTGCGATGACCGCACGAGCAAAGAAGCAGGTATGGCGCTCGCTTCGTCGCATTCGCTCTGTCGGGGGGTCGGGCCCCGGTCAGGCGCCATGCGGCACCAGGTCGGGGAGAAGGCCCAAGTTCATCCAATCAAGAAAGGTCTTCGAAATGTCCATGCAGCTTCTTCGCTTCACCCTTCGTGTGGCCCGGTCCGAGGCCGGCCTGCGCGATGCCTGCCGCGTGCGCTCGTCGTCTTACGGCCACCACCTGCCCGGCCTGCGCGACTCGCTCGCCGAGCCCGATGCCCTGGACTTCCTGCCCGACACCTCGGTGTTCGTCGCCTACGACAAGGACAGCGGAGAACCCGTGGGCACCGCGCGGCTCGCCACCAACATGCGCGCGCCGCTGCAGATCGAAAGCAGTGCCGCGCTGCCCGCGGCCTTGTCCGACTGCGCCCTGGCCGAAGTGACCCGCCTGTCCGTGCTGCCCGGCCATGACGACCCGCGAGTGAAGCTGGCGCTGATGAAGGCCACCTACCTGAGCAGCCTGGCCCGGCAGGTGCAGTGGATGGTGATCGGCGCGCGCAGCGACGCGCTCATCCGCCAATACCGGCGCCTGGGCTTCACCGACCTGCTGCCCCACGACCAGATGGTTCCCCTGGCCCACGCCGGCAACCTGCCCCACCGCCTGCTCGGCTTCGACGTCGCCGCCGCCGAGCGCAACTGGCATGCGGCGCGGCATCCGTTCTACGAGTTCATGGTGCGCACCTACCACCCTGACATCCAGCTCTTCGCCGAGCCGGAGGTGCACCCCGCGCGCATGCCGCTCGCGATGGCCGCCTGAGCGGATTCGCACCAGGGTCCGGTTCCCGGCGGACCCTGCCTCGCTGAGGCCGTACGCAACATCCTGCGCGAAGCCTGGGACACGGTACCGCTCGCCGACGAGCAGAGCTGCCGCCCCCTACGCCGTCTTCGCCGCCGGCAGGCACGCGCCCAGCACCGCCACCAGCTCCGCCTCGGTGAACGGCTTGCCGATGAAGTGATCCATCCCGGCCTGCTGGCACTGCTTGCGGTCGTCTTCGGCCGTGTTGGCCGTCAGCGCCACGATGGGCACGCGCGGCAGGCCCTGGGCCATCTCCAGCACGCGGATGCGGCGGGTGGCTTCCAGGCCGTCCATCACCGGCATCTGGCTGTCCATGAGAATCACGTCCGGCCGCGCGCCCTCGGCCATCGCCTGGCGCACCGCTTCCGCACCATTCATGACGCGCACCACCACGCATTCGTGGCGGGCGAGCATGGCCTGGATGACCAGTGCGTTGACGTCGTTGTCCTCCGCCAGGAGCATGCGGGCATTCGACAACGCACGCTGCACGTCGCCCAGCGAATCGGCGAACTCCTCGTCGCCCCGCGGCGGCGAGTGCGCCGGCATCGGCAGCGACAGCACGAACTCGGCGCCTCGCCCCCGCTCGCTCGTCACCTCGATGTCCCCGCCCATGGCCCGGCCGATCTCGCGTGCGATGTTGAGCCCCAGGCCCGCGCCGGCCCCGCGCTCGGCCTGCACCTCGGGGGCCTGCCAGAAGGCCTCGAAGATGTGCGGGAGGTCCTCCTTGGCGATGCCCGGGCCGGAGTCGCGCACGCGCAGCTCCACGGGCCCGTCCGTGCGGCGCCTCACGCCGAGCTCCACCCGCCCGCGATGCGTGAACTTGATGGCATTGCCCAGCAGGTTGTGCAGCACCTGGCGCACGCGGGTCACATCGCCCATCACCCAGCAGGGCGAGGGCAGATCGATGCGCGAGGCGAACTCCAGCCCCTTCTCGTCGCAGCGAACCAGGTACACGTCGCACAGCTCGTCGAGCTCGGCAGACAGGTCGAACGGCGCCTCCTCCAGCTCGACCCGGCCCGATTCGATGCGCGAGACATCCAGCAGGTCATTGATGAGCCGCAGCAGGTGTTCGCCGGAATGCTCGATGAGACCCAGCCGGTGCTGCAACGCGGGGTCGGCATGCTCGGCACGCGCCAGTCGCGTGAGTCCGAGGATGCCGTGCAGGGGCGTGCGGAACTCGTGGCTCATCGTGGCCAGGAACTGGCTCTTCACGGCGCTCTGCCGGCGCGCCAGGGTCAGCGCCTGCGCCCGCTCGGCCGCGATGCGATCGGTGAGAAAGCGCAGCCGGAACACCTCGGCCAGGCGCATCTCGGAGCGCCGGGCGGTGGACAGCAGCATCCCGAGGATGAGCAGCAAGCCCAGGCCGGCGAACAACCCGAAGTCATCGGCGCGCGCCAGGAGCGCCATTGCCGCGGGAGCGATCATGGGCACCACGTAGGCGGCCGTCGCGGCCAGCCTGACCTGGAGTCCGAAGGTGGCGACGGAAGCCACGCACGACAGGCTGGCCGCCACCACCGGCACCACCTCGGTGTGGCCACCCATGAGCCAGGCGCCGCCCAGGCCCCAGCAGACGCCGTCGAGGGCAAGGAGCGCCACCATCCAGCGGTGCCACACGGGGTGGGCGGGACGGCCGCTCACGCGGTACAGGTGCCCCAGCAGCATGCGCGGCAGCACGACGGCGACCTTGAGTACCACCCACACCAGCACTTCATGCCGGGGCACGTAGCCGTTGACATGCGAGGCCAGGAACAGCGCGAAGACCGTGGCGACCACCGTGCCCACGGCGGAGTGGGCGAAGATCATGCGCAGCTGCTCGCCCGCCACCTGCGCGGCGACCTCGGGATCGGGCGGGTCGTCGCGCGGCACGTCGTCGGCAGCGGCAGCGATGGCGGGAGCAGGTGGCGTCATTCGTCGAAAAGCGTGCGAAGTGTTCCGCAAGCGCAACGGGCAGGATATCCCCATGTCGGCAGCGCCAGGGGTGCCGCGCAGGGCCGTGCAGGCAATGAGTCACGCAGCGTGGTGCGAGCAGTGGCACGACCCAGTCAACTGATCCTGCCGGGCACGTGCCTTGCTCGCCGTGGGCCGGCTCCGTATGGCGAGCCGCAATGATCGAAAGGACTTCACCATGGCAAGCAAGGACACGAGCTCAAGCAGCAAGGCGCAGGAGAAGGAGTCCAACAAGAAGTCCCCAGGCCAGAAGACGAGCAGCGAGCGTGGCACGGCCACCGGCCAGAAGAAGAACCCCGGCAAGCGCCCACAGCAAGGCGGCAGCTCCCGCTGAGACCGCCACGGCACGGCGCGCCCGTCGGCGGCGCGCCGCCGATTCGCCTGGTGCAGTGTTCGACGCCATAGCCGCATAGCGCCGAACACTGCGCTGGACAACGTCCTTCCCGAGCCGATACCCCGATGCCCGCCCAGCAGGAGCTGTTCGGGCCGGCACTTCCCGAGGGCTTGACCTATCGCGAGGAGTTCCTGAGCGTCGACGAGGAAGCCGCGCTGCTCGCCGCGATCGCGGACCTGCCGCTGGCGGAGGCCCGCTACCGGGGCTACACCGCGCGTCGCCGCATCCTCGGCTTCGGCACCCGTTACGACTTCGACGACAACCGCCTGGAGCCGGCCGGGCCGCTGCCCGGCTTCCTGCTGCCCGTGCGCGAGCGGGTGGCCGAGTGGGCCGGCGTCGCGCCCGAGGCGCTGGCCGCCGCGCTGGTGACCGAGTACCGCCCCGGCACGCCGCTCGGCTGGCACCGCGACGTGCCCGACTACGAGCTCGTCGTGGGCGTGTCGCTGGGGACCTGGGCACACATGCGGCTGCGGCCCTATCCGCCCGTGCAGCCACGCAGGTCGGAAGTGATCACGCTGGACCTTGCGCCCCGCTCGGCCTACATCCTGCGCGGCATCGCTCGCTGGGGTTGGCAACACAGCATCGCGCCAACACCGGCGCTTCGCCACTCCATCACCTTCCGCACGCGACGCGAAGTCACGCGCTGAAGCGCAGGGTGGTGTCGTGCTTCTTCTCCCACGCCTCCTGGTCGGCGATGCACCGCTTGGCGATGGGCTGCGCGAGCAGCCGCTCGAAGGCGATGGGCAGCCCGCAGTCCACGCACTCGCCGTAGCTGCCCTCGGCGATGCGGTTCCTCGCTTCGGCGATCTCGGTCAGCTCCTCCTGGTCGCGGCTCAGCTCGACGTGCTCGATGCCAGTGCGAAACCGCTGCTCGCCGGCCTCGCCCGCGTCGTCCACCTGGCGCCCCAGCGCGCTGGGGCGGTTCGCCGCTTCCTCCTTGGCCCTGCGGACGCGGTCCTGCAATTCGGCCTCGCGCTCGGCCAGCCGGGCCTGGATCACTTGCAGTTGCGAGTCGCTCAACTCTGACATCGTGTGTGCTCCATGCGTTCAGGCCGCGCCCCGGCCCCCGGCAGGGCCGCGGCCTCGTCGAAGCCGGGCAATGCGCATGCCCAACAGCCCTGCGGTGGTTCATGTGGGCACGGGCATTGCCTCGGGAAACGCAAAGCCGCCGGCAGCGGCGGCACTTCCAAGAAACACGGGTCATGAACGACATCCCTCGTGCCAGGGCAGCGCCGCTCAGGCGCAGGCTGCTGCGGTGGTTGCTACTCGCGGTCGGGCTCGCCACGCTGGCGGCCCTCGCGGGTGCCGCGGCCTTCGTGTTCCGCGTGTGGCCGTCCGCGCCAGGCTTGCCCCAGCTGCGCGAGCTCGAATCGGTCAAGCCGAGCGTGCTGCTCTCTGCCGATGGCAAGTTACTCACGGCCTTCGTGCGTGCGCAGCAGGAGTCCATCCCGCTGAAGCAGGTCTCGCCGCACGTGCTGCGGGCCTTGCTCGCCACCGAGGACCAGCGGTTCTACGAACACCGCGGCATCGACCTGCATCGCACGGCGTCTGCACTGCTGCACACGCTGGCCGGCGAGACCCAGGGCGGCTCGACCCTCACTCAACAGCTCGCGCGCAACCTCTTCCCCGAAGAGATCGGGCGCGCCCGCACGCTCACGCGCAAGGTCCGGGAGGCGATCACTGCCTTGCGCATCGAGCGCGCCTATACGAAAGAGGAGATCCTGCAGAGTTATCTCAACAGCGCGCCCTTCCTTTACAACGTGGTGGGCATCGAGATGGCCGCGCGCACCTACTACGACAAGCCCGCGGCCACGCTAGACCTGCTCGAGAGCGCCACGCTGATCGGCATGCTCAAGGGCACGCGCTACTACAACCCCGTGCTCAACCCCGAGCGCGCGAAGGCGCGACGCAACGTGGTGCTCGCGCAGATGGTGAGCCAGGGGGTGCTGGACCCGGCCGAGTACGAAAGGCTGCGCCACGAGCCCCTCAGGGTGGGCCTGTACAAGCCCGCCGAACCGCTGGGCCCGGCCCCGCACTTCGCGGTGCACGTGCGCCGCTGGCTCAGCGCCTGGGCCGAGGCGCACGGCCACGACCTCTATCGCGACGGCCTCGTGGTGCAGACCACGCTCGACACGCTGATGCAGGAGGCCGCGCTGCGCGCCGTCCAGAGCCAGGCCGATGCGCTGCAGGCCGTGGCCGACGTGGAGTGGAGCACCCGGTCGCTGCGCGTGCCGTCCCGCTCGACCGGCGCCTATGTCCGCGTTCGCCCCAAAACCCAGCCCTTCGCCCACTTCTGGGCCAGCCAGCCGGAGCTGGTCGCCCAGTTCGTGCGGGAGTCACCGCGCTATCGGGAGATCGTGGCCGCGCGCGGCACGGAGTCCACCGCCCTGCGCGAGCTGCTGGGCGACGAGGCCTTCATGAGCCGGCTCAGGCGCGACAAGACCCGGCTGCAAACGGGCCTCGTGGCCGTCGACCCCGCTACCGGCCACGTGAAAGCCTGGGTGGGCAGCCGCGACTTCGCCGTCGACCAGTACGACCATGTGGCCCAGGCTGCGCGCCAGCCGGGCTCCACCTTCAAGCCCATCGTCTACGGCGCGGCGCTCGAAGCCGGCTACACGCAGGACCGCATCTACCGGGACGAGCCCGTCGACATCCCGCTGGCCGACGGCAAGGTGTGGCGCCCCACCGACATGACGGGCTCCACCGGCATGCCGATGACCCTGCGCGACGGCCTCGTTCATTCCCGCAACACGATCACGGCGCAACTCGCTCACGAACTGGGCGTGCCGCCCATCGTGTCGCTGGCGCGCGCGCTGGGCATCGAACAGAGCCCCCTCGACCCGGTGCCCTCGCTCGCGCTGGGCACCAGTCCGGTGACCCTGCTCGAAATGGCCACCGCTTACGCCACGATCGCAAGCGAGGGCGTCTACCACGAGCCGCTGACCGTCACCCGCATCACCGACCGTCACGGCCACGTGCTGGCCGAGTTCGGCGGCCAGACACGCCGGGCCATGTCGGCCGATGCCGCGGTGGACCTCATCGACATGATGCGCGGCGTGGTGCAGCAAGGCACCGGCACGCAGGTTCGCACGCACTTCGAGCTCGCGGGAGATCTGGCGGGCAAGACCGGCACCTCCCAGCACCATGCCGACGGCTGGTTCATCCTCATGCACCCCCAGCTGGTCACCGCCGCCTGGGTGGGCTTCAACGACGCGCGGGTGACCATGCGCAGCAGCCACTGGGGGCAAGGCGGCCACAACGCCGTGCTCCTGGTGGGCGAGTTCTTCCGCAGCGCATTGCAGCAAGGGCAGGTCGATGCCGGTGCGCGCCTCCCGCCTCCACGGCACCCGGCACCGCCACCGCTGCCCTGGGTCGATGCCCCTGAAGACGTGCTGGGGCGCGAGCCGCCAGGCTCGATCCGCGGCGAGGACGCCGTGGTGCGCCAGGACGCGGATGGGATCGTCATCGGCGACAAGGCCAGCATCGCCACCAGCCGGCCCGCGGAAGGACCGCCCAAGAGCGCCGAGGAACTGGAGCAGGCGATGCGCCGGATGGGGCGCGACCCGATCACCGGTGAACCGACAGGGCCGGAGTGGGGCGCGCGTGAGGGCGGCGCGCCGGGGATGGAAGACGAGGTGGAGCGGACGGCCGAATAGGCGGCCTGTCACCGTGGTTCGGCGCGACGGCGCCCTTCCCATTGGGGCTAAGCCGTGCCCGCGTCCAAGCTCAAACTGACACGTTCGCACTGAGCCTGTCGAAGCCCCAGCAGTCGCCCTCCCCAAACCGGCAAAACGTCGCGCCGAACGCCACCGCGTACGAGCATCGCACCACGCCCGCGCACCGACAGGCCGTCCAATCGGGATCCATGCGGTACCTCGTCGTCCTCCTGCTGTCCGTCGTTGCGCTCACGGGGGCGCGTGCCGCCGATCTCACCGAGCTGGAGCAGCGCTGGCTGCATGCCGGCGCCCCCGTCATCGCCTACGCCCGCGAACAGCAGCTGCCGCTGGACGTGGTGGTCGAGCCGCAATCCCGCCCGGGCGACGCACCGCTGGCCATGGGCTTCCTCGAAGGCCGCTGCAAGCTCGTGCTCGCCATGCGAGGCAACCCGGAAGGCGAGGCCACTCTCGCCCGCATCGAGCCGGCCCTGCTGCAGCCGGTGCTCGAGGCCATGTTCGCCCACGAGCTGGGCCACTGCTGGCGCTACGTGCACGGTGCCTGGCACACGCTGCCCGCCGGCTTCGTCGAGGCGGCCGAAGACACGCGCCTCGACCAGGACCTGGCGCGCCTCGTGCGCGACATGCGCGAGACCCGGCGCGAGGAAGGCTACGCCGACCTCGTGGGCCTGGCCTGGACGCTCCTTCGCCACCCCGCGCTGTATCAGCGCGTGCACGCCTGGCTGGAGCAGATCCGCGCCGACGTCCCCGTGCCCGGCGCCCACCACGACACCCGGGCGTGGCTGCGGCTCGCCCGCTCGCCCGACGCGTTCGACGACGCCGGCACGCCCTTCGAACGCGTGCATACCCTCTGGCAGCGGGGGCTCGGCACGCCCCCCTGAACCGCCGGACAAGACCGTGCCGCGCGCCCGGCGCGGCCATCGCGGTTAGTGTCGTGGCGTGCCCACCCGAGCCCGCACCCGCAGTCCCCTCGCCGACGAGCCCGCCGCCGCCGCGACCGCGCTCCTGGTCATCGACATGATCAGCGAGTGGTCCTTCCCCGATGCGCAGCCGCTGCTGGCGCAGGCTGCCTCCATTGCGCCGCGCATCGCAGCACTCAAGGCGCGCTGCCGGGCCGCCCGCGTGCCGGTGATCTACGCCAACGACAACCGCGGCCAGTGGCGTTCGGACTTTCGCCAGGTGGTTGCGCACGCCCTCAAGGCAGGCGGCACGGGCGCCCGCATCGCCGAGCAGCTCGCACCCGACGACGACGACTACTTCGTGCTCAAGCCCAAGCACTCGGCCTTCTTCGCCACACCCACGGAGCTGCTGCTGCAGCACCTCGAAGTGCGCCGGCTGCTGCTGGCCGGGGTCGCCTGTGACCAGTGCGTCATGGCCACCGCATCCGATGCCCTCATGCGGGACTACGAGGTGCTGGTGCCGCGCGACTGCGTCGCCTCGCCCACGGCCCAGCGCAACCAGCGCGCCCTGGAGCACCTGGAGCAGGTGATGCAGCTGCGCACCACCGCCTCGCCGCGTGTGCGCCTGCTCGACGGACCGCAAGACTAGACTGGCCGCCGAAAGGACTTCCGATGGAAAAACTGACGACGAACACCGGGCCGCAGCCGCGCACGGTGGACGCCGGGCGTGGCGTGAGCTGGTGGGGCGAGGCCTGGACCCTGTTCCTGCGCAATCCCGCCATGTGGCTCGTTATGGGCGTGCTGCTGATGGTGCTGCTCGGCGCGCTGGGGTTCATTCCCGCCCTGGGGCCGCTGATCTCGCTGCTGTTCGCGCCGGTGTTCGCCGGCAGCTGGCTGCTGGCCGCCCGCAAGCTCGACCACGGCGGGCAGCTCGAAGTGGGCGACTTGTTCGCCGTCTTCAAGGACAAGGACCAGCTGACGCCGCTGCTGGTGCTGGGCGCGCTGCTGCTGGCCGCGATGGCCGTGGTGGCGCTCGTCGTAGGCGCGGTGGGCATGGGGGCCGGCGTGGGCACCATGATGGGCATGGGCGGCCATGCGCCCACCAGCGTGGGCTCGGTGGCCGCTGCCATGAGCGCCGGCATGCTCGCGATGCTCCTCTTCATGGCGGCGGGCGTGGCGGTGGGACTGGCCCTGTGGTTCGCCCCCGCCCTGATCGTGTTCCACCGTGCCACCCCGGTCGATGCGCTCAAGGCCAGCCTGTCGGCCAGCCTCAGGAACATCGTCGCCATGGCGCTGTACGGCGTGCTCTATCTCGTCGCCGCGATGCTCGCTTCCATTCCCCTGGGCCTGGGGTGGATCGTGCTGTTCCCGCTGGTGCTGCTGTCGACGTACGTCTCGTACCTCGACATCTTCGGTCGCCCGCCCCCGTCAGCCGGTGACGATCAGCTGGTTGTCGACTGACTTCACGCCCTTGACGCCCTGCACCAGCTCATCCGCCTTGCGTCGCAGCGCCAGCGTCTTCACCTCGCCCTTCAGCCGCACCGCGCCCTGGTTGGTGTCGACGTTGATCTTCAAGGCGCTCAGGTCCGGATCGGCCGCCAGCTTGGCCTTGATCTGAGCGGTGATGGTGGCGTCGTCCACCACCTCCCCGGCCGTCCGCTGGCTGCTGCCATATCCCGATCCTCCATACCCCGATCCGGCAGCCTCTCCACCACCGCCCATGCCGGCACAGCCGGCGAGCAACGCCACGGACATCGAGGTGACAAGAAGATTCCTCATGGGCTCGCTCCTTCCATCACATCATTCGGGGAGTGGGCATGATCGGCCACCCGCGCCCGCCATGACGGGATAGGCCCGCTGTCCGAAGGGATGAGGGCGATGCGTGGAAAACGCAGCAGATGGCATGCCTATAGATGGAACTCGCGCGGCCGGTGTCCGTACCATCGCCTGTTTACCCACCGCGCTGCCTGTCGGCATGACCCCCACCGTTCCATTGACTGTCGCCACCGCCGGCTTCGAATCGGCGTGCCGAGTCGACATCCTCCCGCCAGGCCACCGCAGCCGCTCCCTGCACGGACACAGCTACCAGGCCACCGTCTTTGCCGAATTGCCCCGCGGCTGGAACGCTCCCCCCGGCGCCGAGGTCGATGCGCTGCGCCAGCGCCTGCAGGCCTGTGTCGCCCCGCTCGACTACGCCTGCCTCAACGACCACCTCGACATCCCCACCGACGAGAACCTGGCCCGCTGGATACGCGAGCGCCTGGGGCTGCCCCACGTCGCCCGCGTGGGCGTCCAGAGCACGGCCACGCAGGGCGTCGACCTCGACCGGCGCGGCATGGCCCATCTGTGGCGGCGCTTTCGGTTCCAGTCGGCCCATCGCCTGCCGCATGTGCCGGTGGGCCACAAGTGCGGCCGCATGCACGGCCATGGCTTCGAAGTCATCCTCCACGCGAACCAGGACCTGGGTGCCGCGCCCATCGGCATCGACTACGACCGCATCGACGAGCTCTGGGCGCCGCTGCACGCCCAGCTCAACTACCGCTGCCTCAACGACATCGAAGGCCTCGACAACCCCACCAGCGAGCTCATCGCCGCATGGATCTGGCAGCGCCTCAAGCCGGACCTGCCCGAGCTCTCATGGGTCACGGTGTACGAGACCGGCTCGTGCGGCGCCCACTTCGACGGCCACGCGTACCGCATCTGGAAGGAGTTCACCCTCGACAGCGCCGTCGCGCTGCGCCAGGCGCCCGCCAGCGACCCGAGGGCCGGACTGCACGGCCACACCTACACCTTGCGCCTGCACCTCAGTGCCGCGCTGGACACCGTGATGGGCTGGACTGTCGACTTCGGCGACGTGAAGGACCTTTTCGAGCCGATCTTCAAGTCGCTCGACCATCATCCATTGCTGGAAATTGCCGGCATCGACGATGGCGACACGGCGAGCATCGCGCGGTGGGTGATGACGCAGGCGGCGCCGCTGCTGCCCGGCCTCGCTCGGGTGGACTTGTACGAGACCCCAGGCTGCGGGTCGCTGCTCGCCCTGGGCGCCGAGGCGCCCGTCATGCCCGTGTGATCCGCCCATGAGCTACGCCGTCAAGGAAATCTTCTACACGCTGCAAGGCGAGGGCCTGCGTGCCGGACGCCCCGCGGTGTTCTGCCGCTTCGCGGGCTGCAACCTCTGGAGCGGCCGCGAGGAAGACCGCGCGCGGGCTGTGTGCCGCTTCTGCGATACCGACTTCGTCGGCACCGACGGCACCCTGGGCGGCAAGTTCCCCCATGTGCAGGACCTTGCCCGCGCCATCGCCGCGCAATGGCCTCAGGGCCAAGGCCACCGCTACGTGGTGCTCACCGGCGGCGAACCGCTGCTGCAGGTGGATGGGTCGCTGATCGACGCGCTGCACGCACAACGATTCGAGATCGCGGTCGAGACCAACGGCACCGTGGTCGCGCCCGAGGGCATCGACTGGATCTGCGTGAGCCCCAAGGCCGGCGCACCATGGGTGCAGACGCGAGGACACGAGCTCAAGCTCGTCTACCCGCAGCCCGGCCTCATGCCCGAGCACATCGGCGAGATGGCATTCGAGCACTACCTGCTGCAGCCCATGGACGGCCCCGAGCAGCAGGCCCATACCCGCGCAGCGATTGCCTACTGCCAGGCGCACCCCCGCTGGCGCCTCTCGTTGCAGACGCACAAACTGCTGAGCATCCGCTGACTTGGCGAACCGCTAGGCCTTGCCGTTGCAGCGCGGTGACGAGGCTGTGCGTTTTCGCACACAGGGACCGCGCGCAATCCGCACCGGCCTCAGCTCGTCGGCTGACACGTCGATGACGGTGGAAACCGTTTCGCCATCGTCCATGAAGCTCTACCAGCACCCTGCCTCGACGACCTGCCGGCCGCTGTTGATGTTCATTGCCGAGCACGGGCTGCCCATCGATCTGCAGGTGGTAGACCTGTTCTCCGGCGAGCATCTCGGCGATGACTACGCCGCCGTCAACCCCAGCCGCCTCGTGCCCGCGCTCCAGGACGGCGACTTCCTTCTCACCGAAAGCTCGGCCATCCTGAAGTACCTGGCCGACAGGTTCGATTCGCCGGCCTACCCAAAGGATCTGCAAGCACGGGCCCGGGTCAACGAGAGGATGGACTGGGTCAACACCCAGCTATCTCGCGATCTCGCTTACGGCACTGTCTACGCGCAGATCTTCCCTCACCATCGACGGCCCGGGGATGAAGTGCAACGGGCCACCGTGGCCTGGGGCCAGGAGCGTGCGCAGCGCTGGATGCGCGTGCTGGACCAAGACCTGCTTGGCCCCAAGTGCGTGTTTCTCTGCGGTCACCAGATCACCATCGCGGACTATTTCGGCGCTGCTTTCGCGCATCTCGCCGAGGTGATCGGCTCCGATCTCTCGCGCTATCCCAACCTCCAACGCTGGCTCGACCGCATGAAGGCACGCCCGAGCTGGAGTCCGGCCTATGCCGCCGTCGAGGCGTTTGCCGCCGGGCTTCCACGCGACCACCTGCTCACCGTGTGACCCCCAGGCCTGCAGTCGGAAGTCGCACCATGGCGATCAAAGGCCTGCACCACAGCGCGTACCGGTGCCGCGATTCGGAGCAGACGCGCGCCTTCTATGAGGATTTCCTTGGGCTGCCCCTGGTCCAGGCACTTCGTATCCAGTCCACCGAGTCGGGTCGGGATACCGACACCCTGCACACCTTCTTCCGCATGGGCGACGGCTCCTTCCTGGCCTTCTTCGAGGCGCCAGACATGCCGTTCGCCTTCAAGCCGCAGCACGACTACGACCTGCACATCGCACTGGAAGTGGACCGTGCCACGCTGGTCTCGATGCTGGAGAAGGGACGCGCGCGCGGCGTGGAGACCCGCGGCATCGTGGACCATGGCATGTTCGATTCGCTCTACCTTCGAGACCCGAACGGCTACGTGATCGAGCTCGCTTGCCGGCGCGATGGCCACGACGAGGCCATGGACCCCAAGCGCAACGATGCCCACGCCAAGCTCCGGCAATGGGTCGATGCAAGGGCCCGCGCCCGCGGCAGCAACGATTGACGCGCCGGTAGCAGGCGGCGCTTCTGGCAGAGACATGATGCAAGACTGTGAGCGAGCACTGGCACAGGACGACTTGCGCGAGGAGAACGCCGCATTGCGCCGTGAACTGGAGCTCCTGCGCGATGCCCTGGAGCTCATGCCGCACGGCATGTGCGCATTCGATGGCCAAGACCGCCTCGTGCTTGCCAACGCGCACTATCGCAAGATCTGGAACCTGCCGCCCGAAATGGTGCAACCCGGCACCTCGTTCCGGCAGATCCTGGCTGCCACGCCCGGCCGCGAAACGCCCGCCAGCCGCGGACAACCACAGCCCACCCCCGGCACCGAAGGCACCCGTTGGCGCGAATGGCAGCTCGACGACGACCGCATCGTAGAAATCGTCGTGTCGCGCCGCGCCGACGGCAGTTGTGTCGCGCTGCACGAGGACGTGACTGCCCAGCGCCTGTCGCAGGAAAGAATTCAGTTCCTGGCTCGTCATGACCTGCTCACCGGCCTGCCCAACCGGGCGGTGCTGCGCGAGCAGCTCGAACGGGCAATGACCACCACTCGGCGCGGCGAAACGCTGGCATTGCTGTGCCTGGACCTGGACCGCTTCAAGCCCGTCAACGACACCTACGGCCATGCCGCGGGCGATGCCCTGCTGAAGCTCGTCGCCCAGCGGCTGCGCGAATGCGTGCGCGACACCGACATCGTGGTCCGCATGGGTGGTGACGAGTTCGCAATACTCCAGTGCGGCGCGCCGCAGCCGACCGGCGCCACACGCCTGGCGCAACGCATCATCGAGGTGCTGAGCCAGCCGTTCACCGTGGACGGCAACAGCGTGCATATCGGCACCAGCGTGGGCATCGCGCTGGCACCCCAGGATGGCGCCGACCCTCAGTCGCTGCAGCGCAATGCCGACCTGGCCCTATACGGTGCCAAGTCCGACGGCCGCAGCACGTTGCGCTTCTTCGAGGCGGAGATGAACCTTCGCATCGAAGCCCGGCGCGGCCTGGAGAATGACCTGCGCCAAGCCCTCGAGAAGGGTCAGTTGACGCTCGCATACCAGCCGCGCTTCGACATCGCGGGCGCCGGCGTGTTGGGCGTGGAGGCCCTCATACGATGGCGTCATCCCGTTCGCGGGCATGTATCGCCTGCCGACTTCATCCCGCTGGCCGAGGAGACCGGGCTGATCCTGCCGCTAGGCCGCTGGGTGCTCGAGCAGGCCTGCCGCGATGCGCTCGCCTGGCCATCCCACGTGGTGGTGGCCGTCAACGTATCGGCCGTACAGTTCGTGCGCAATCAGATGCTTGCCGACGTGGATCGCGCCTTGAAGGCCACGGGCCTGCCTGCTCGACGGCTGGAGTTGGAGATCACCGAGTCGACCATGCTGCGCGACGCCTCCACCGTGCTCGCAACCCTGCACGAACTGCGCTCCCGAGGCATGCGTATCGCGATGGATGACTTCGGCACCGGTTATTCGTCGCTCAGCCACCTGCGGAGCTTCCCATTCGACCATCTGAAGATCGACCGCTCCTTCGTGCGCGATACCCCGCAGCGCGCCGAACTGCGCGCGATCATCCGCGGTGTGGCGACGCTGGCCCAAGGCATGAGCATGCAGACCACGGTAGAGGGTGTAGAGACCGTAGCTCAGATGGAGGCCATCAAGCCGCTGGGCTGCGGAGCGGTACAGGGGTTTCTGTACAGCCCTCCGGTGCCGGCGTCGCGGATAGGCGCCTTGATCGACGCGCCGCCCGCCATATGAGGCTTGACGAGCAACAGCGGTAGTTCCAGTCCAGTCCTTGACGTCGTGCTCGACATCAAGGACTGTCAACTTGTCCACCGAGTCTCCTCGATGCTGCCTGGCGACAGCTTCGAGGAGGGGCGATCGGGAATGCCGGAATGTTGTCAGACGATGGTCAGACGCACGTCGATGTTGTTGCGCGTGGCGTTGGAGTACGGGCAGACGATGTGCGCGCGGTCCACCAGGGTCTGGGCCGCCGCGCGATCCATGCCGGGCAGGCTGATCTGCAGGTCCACCTCGATGCCGAAGCCGTTGGGGATGGCGCCGATCCCGACCGTCCCGCGCACGCTCACGTCAGCCGGCATGGGCAGCTTGTCGCGCGCTGCCACGAACTTCATGGCACCGAGGAAGCACGCGCTGTAGCCGCAGGCGAAGAGCTGCTCGGGGTTGGTGCCTTCACCGCCCGCGCCACCCAGCTCCGTCGGCGTGGTCAGCCGCAGATCGACCTTGCGATCCTCGGTGACAGCGCGTCCATCGCGGCCACCCGTTGCGGTGGCACTGGCACGGTACAGAACTTTCTCGATCGACATGAGTTTCTCCATGAAGTGATGGTTGATGGCGCGGACTTGGAACTGCACAGACGGTGCGCGACGCCGAATGTGCCTAGTAAACGAGTAGATCGTGTGCGATATACGGCCGGTGAAGTCAGCGACACCTGAAGAAGGAACTCAGGCTACGTTCTTCATCAGCACATCCCTGAGTCGGGTAAGCCGAGACCGCAACTCGCCAATCTGCGCAGGCGAGCATTCCATGGCAGCCGCCACGCAGCCCGGCACCTCCTTGGCGCGCGACTGCAAGCGCCGGCCGGCCGCAGTGAGCGCCACGATCACCTGCCGCTCATCGCTTTCCGACCGCCGACGCGATACCAGCCCCAATGCCTCCAACCGCTTGAGCAAAGGCGTGAGCGTGGGGGAGTCGAGAAAGAGCCGCTCGCCGATCGACGAAACGATGACGTCATCGCTTTCCCACAGCACGAGCATCACCAGGTACTGCGGATAGGTCAACCCCAGGTCCTTGAGCACCCGGCGATAGACCTTGTTCAACCCCAGCATCGCCGAGTACACGGCGAAGCAAAGCTGCTCATCGAGCAGCATCGGGTGCGGTGCTGACGACTTCGCGGATGAGCGCCGCTTCTCCATGCGGAAAATGATAGATCGTGTGCGATCTATTAGCAAGCGAACAAGGATCGTCCGCGACTCCTCCAACCGTGTAACGAGCGGCATGTGCCAATCAGGCACTGGAGGAGGTTGTGTCCGATCCCTGCCGTAAATGCGTCGCGAATCGCCTCTGCAGTTCGACCGTCTTCCTTAAGTTCGCAGCATTTCGGGCGCTGCAGGATCCAGAACCGCTGCCTCACCGCCGAGTACGCAGCGGTTCTTGATCGCCATTCACAACCAATACGCTGTAGCCGATGACGACCGTTGGTACTCATGCAACTGCACTGAATGAGCGTCCGTACCGGGATGCTTCAGGTACACCCCCGAATACTGGTCGGCATAGGGCGAACCACCTTGACGATTGTGGCCCGAAAGGAAAACCATGGGCCAGCCGCACGCACGGCGTGGCGAGCTTGGTTAGCGGCTTGACCAGTGACCGAAAAAGGCGGCACAGAGCATGAAGGTTGCAATTATCTCGACCCAGCGCACCTGGAATACGCAATGTGAGCCTTGGGTGCAGTATCACCTCTCTCGCGGGTTCAACAAAATTTATATCTATGTCGACGATGGTCGTACGGATCACATACCTCCGACCAGCGGTGTGGAGTTTATCGCGTGCACGAAAGCCTATTGGGACTCTTTCACACCGGGTAACTTTCGGGGCCGTTGGAGTTACATGGAAACCATCCAGCGTGGCTTCGGAACAGCCCTCCACAGCACACCTGAAAACGTGATGCTTCGTCAGATCTTCAATACTTACACAGCATTGAATCGCGCCGCAGAGGACGGCATTGACTGGCTTCTCCACATTGATGACGACGAGTATTTCTGGTGCCCGTACACCTCGGTGAATGAGCATTTTCATGAAATACATCCCGGAGTTGGCGCGATGGAATACCTTAGCCACGAGGCGATACTCCTATGCGAAGAAGATTTATCCAAGGGACAACGAACTTTTTTTCGGAGGAACTGGGATAGCCTAACGCAAGAACAGCGCACATCCTGGGAAGAGATCGTCCCGGGCAAACCGCATTTCACCTCGTACTCCGGTGTCAAAAGCGCTGCGCGCGTGAGATTGAACACGATCCCGAACGGCTGTCATTATTTTCACATCGATCCGGCACTTAAAGGCGCCAGATCCGCCATGCCCTGCATACTTCACCGACCCTACCAGGGCATTAACCACTTCTGCGACAAGCATATGTCGAACGGCATTTTCAGTGACCTTTGTTTTGGCGCGCCATGGGCACCTCCTCCAATCTACACGTTGGCCCGGCAACTTATCGCAGACAATGACGTGGAAGGATTAAGGTCGTTGTTCTCTCAAGCTGTCACCTTGACTAATGCCGAACTGGACAAGCTGGAAGCCGCAGGTTACTTGCTATCAATTGAGACGCCATTGCCATTCCGCTATGACTAGCGGACCGAGACAGCAACTGAAGCAGTGTTTGGAGGTGCAGCATAGCTTGCAACGGTGCCAGAGCGAGAAGAGCGCGCTGCCGGTTCAGCACGAACGCAAGGTTGCGTCCAGGTTTCTAGGCGGTACTTCGCGCAACATCAGCCTTCTACTGTTCGGGGTACGAGGTAAGCAAAAACAATATGGAATCTATTTTTGAGATCAACCCGCTGGCACCCTACCACGTACTTCAGGACTTCTCGCCCAACGCGGCAAGCCTGCGCAATGAATTCGATAGCCATTTCGCCACACCCTATGAACAGGGCGCCGGCCACCAAGTATGGAATTACTGGTATGTACCTGATTCGTACACTTATCTGCGTACCGGGCCAGAAAATGTAATCGCCGAAGCAACAGTCGACCTTTTTTTTCAGCATGTAAAGTCGTTTGCGCGGGAATGGCTAGGCATGAATAAGGTAACCTGGCCATTCTTAAGCCTGTATGTTGAAGGCTGCAAACAAACGATCCACAATGATTCGTGCAACGGACATTTTGGCTATGTCTATTCGTTGACAAATTGGGATCGTCGAAGCTTCCACGGAGGCGAGACACTGATCTTTCGCGAGCAGGACTATTGGGCTAGCGGACGCTTCCGGAGTGCAGGTGCCGGCAGCAGTTTCTACGAGAAGATTCCAAGTCGGTTTAATCAACTGCTGGTCTTCGATGATCGCTTGCTTCACGGCGTGCCCGAGGTTCGGGGCACCCAGGATCCGCGTGAGGGACGGGTCGTGCTACACGGGCATATCGAATGCGGGGGTATTTGCGTCGATGGACCGCTGGAAGAATTATTGGCGTCCGATGGACTCGGTGATCTTGCGGACATTCTGGCGAAAACGCAGAACTCGATTGACGCGGAATGTGGGCGCTACCACGGGTTTGCAACTATCGAGCTCAACGTATCGGCCGACGGGATCGTGACGAGCGTACGACCTTTAGTCCAGCGCGTCCTTGGAAGCGCCGGACCGGAAACGGAAGTTTCGCACCTGTTAGATTTGCGCCGCAACCTTAGAAAGCTCCGGTTCGCGGCTCAGGCGGGGCCCAGTCGGATCGCAGTGCCGCAGCTGTTCACGTAGGCAGTCGCTCTGCAGAATCCCTCATCCACGGCCGGCCAAGAACAACGCTACGCAAGCCTGCGCAGACGAGCAACCATCGCAACGGCAAGAGCGGCAAGACGGTGCTGACGGAGGACGGACCGCTGCGCATCGAGGTGCCGCCGACCTCGAAGGCAGTTTCGAGTCGCTGCTGATTCCCAAGAACGAGCGGCGCTTCACGGGCTTCGACGACAAGATCCTGGCCATGTACGCGCGGCATGACGGTGCGCGAGATCCAGGGCTTCCTGCTTGACAATACGGCACTGAAGTGAGCCCAGAGTTCATCAGCACCGTCACTCATGCCGTGAGGGCCGAAGTCGGGGCTTGGCAGAGGAGGCCGCTGGGGCCGATGTACCCGGTGGTGTTCTTCGACGCGCTGCGCGTCAAGATCCGCGAGGACGCAGTCGTGCCAACAAGGCGGTGTACTTGGCTGCGACGGCGAGAAAAGAGCCGTTGCGCCTACATCGAGCCAATCCGGACGGGACTTGCACGATCTTCGTCATCACCGCTGCACGTACTTGGCAATCCTGTCACGTACCTCGGCACCCGACACACCACCATCACACATCAATATTCGCCGCCCTCAAGGCATTGCTCTCAATGAAGTCCCTGCGCGGCTCCACTTCATCGCCCATCAGCATGGTGAACACGCGATCCGCCTCGATCGCGTCGTCGATCTGCACCTTCAGCAGTCGGCGCACGCTGGGATCCATGGTGGTATCCCACAGCTGCTCGGGGTTCATTTCGCCCAGGCCCTTGTAGCGTTGGCGGCCCACTGACGACTCTGCCTGCTGCATCAGCCAGGCCATCGCTTGTCGGAAGTCGGAGACCTTGGCTTCCTTCTGCTTGTCTCCTTCGCCTCGGCGCACCACCGCATCCGGGCCTACCAAACCCTTGAACATCTTGCCCGCCGTCGCGAGTGCCTCATAGTCGGCGCCGTGCACGAAGTCGGCGCTGATGACACTGCTCTTCACGTTGCCGTGGTGCATGCGGCTGATACGCAGCACGTGCTTGTCCAGGCGGGCGTCATACTCGGCCGTCACTTCGGCATCGTGCAGCGCGGCCTTGACGGCCATCGCCGATGTCTCCGCTGCTTCAAGAGTGTCGAGGTTGATCTCCAGGCCGTTGGCCAGCGCGCGCAGCGCTTCCACGTCCATCCAGTTCGACAGGCGCTCCACCACGTTGTTGGCGAGCACGTATTGCCGCGCGAGTGCTTCCAGCGCATCGCCTTGCAGCACCGCCGCGCCGGACACACCGGTATCGAGCTGCGCGTCCTTCAGTGCCACGCGCATGAGGTAAGCGTCGAGCTCGTGGCCGTCCTTCAGGTACTGCTCGTCCTTGCCGTGCTTTACCTTGTACAGCGGCGGCTGCGCGATATAGATGTGGCCGCGCTCCACCAGCTCGGGCATCTGCCGGTAGAAGAACGTGAGCAGCAGCGTGCGGATGTGCGCGCCGTCCACGTCGGCGTCGGTCATGATGATGATGCGGTGGTAGCGCAACTTGTCGGGGTTGAACTCGTCCTTGCCGATGCTGGTGCCCAGCGCAGTGATCAGCGTGAGGATTTCGTTGCTGGTAAGCAGCTTCTCGAAGCGCGCCTTCTCCACGTTGAGGATCTTGCCGCGCAGCGGCAGGATCGCCTGGAACTTGCGGTCACGGCCCTGCTTGGCCGAACCGCCGGCGGAGTCCCCCTCCACGATGTAGATCTCCGACAGCGCCGGATCCTTCTCCTGGCAGTCAGCCAGCTTGCCTGGCAGGCCCATGCCGTCGAGAACGCCCTTGCGACGCGTCATCTCGCGCGCTTTGCGCGCTGCCTCGCGGGCGCGCGCGGCCTCGACGATCTTTCCGCAGATGATCTTGGCGTCCTGGGGGTTCTCCAGCAGGTAGTCGGTGAGCGCCTTGCTGACCACATCTTCCACCGGCCCTCGCACCTCGCTGGACACGAGCTTGTCCTTCGTCTGGCTGCTGAACTTGGGCTCGGGCACCTTCACGCTAAGCACACAGCACAGGCCCTCGCGCATGTCGTCACCGCTCACCTCAACCTTGGCCTTCTTGGCGAGCTCGTTGTCCTCGATGTACTTGTTGATCACGCGCGTCATCGCTGCACGCATGCCGGTCAGGTGCGTACCGCCATCGCGCTGCGGAATGTTGTTGGTGAAGCACAGCACGTTCTCGGTGTAACCGTCGTTCCACTGCATCGCCACTTCGGTAGTGATGTTGGTGCCCTGCTCGCTCGCCTTCTCGCCCGTGGTGTGGAACACCGTCGGGTGCAGCACCTTCTTGCCCGCGTTGATGAACTCGACGAATCCCTTTACGCCGCCGGCGAAAGCGAAGTTGTCTTCCTTGTTGTTGCGCTCGTCGATCAGGCGAATCTTCACGCCGTTGTTCAGGAACGAGAGTTCACGCAACCGCTTGGACAGGATGTCGTAGTGGAAGTCGACGTTGGTGAAGATTTCCTCATCGGGAAGGAAATGCACCTCGGTGCCGCGCTTCTCGGTGTCGCCAATGATCTTCATCGGGCTCACCTCGAAGCCCTCCCGCATCTCCATGATGCGGTCCTGCGACACACCCTTTCTGAACTCGATGAAGTGCACCTTGCCGTCGCGCCGCACCGTCAGCCGCAGCCACTTCGAAAGCGCGTTCACGCAGGACACGCCCACGCCGTGCAGGCCACCGGAAACCTTGTAGCTGTTCTGGTTGAACTTTCCCCCCGCGTGCAGCTCCGTCAGCGCAATCTCGGCAGCGCTGCGCTTGGGCTCGTGCTTGTCGTCCATCTTCACCCCGGTCGGGATGCCGCGGCCGTTGTCGATGACGGAAATGGAGTTGTCGGTGTGGATCGTGACAACGATGTCGTCGCAGTGACCCGCCAGCGCCTCGTCGATGGAGTTATCGACCACCTCGAAAACCAGATGGTGCAGGCCCGTACCGTCGGACGTGTCGCCGATGTACATGCCAGGTCGCTTGCGCACCGCCTCCAGGCCTTCGAGGATCTGGATGCTGCCTTCGCCATAGGCGTCGGGCACCGGGCCCACGGCAACGGCCTCGGAGGCCTTGTCGCCGAGCTTCTTGGAATCGTCGGAGGAGGGGAGTTGCACTTGGGTCATGGCAGGTGGATTCTCGTTGGGGCCCGGTGCCATCGCCTCGGGTTCCCTGGGAAAGAAGCAAGCGGGCTCCAGGCCCGCTTGCTTCGCCGAATCGGGTAGGCAGCCTCAGATGCGCATTGGCATCACCACATACTTGAAGCCGCTTTCCTCCGGGACAGTGATCAGAGCGCTGGAATTCGTGTCCTGGAGCTCGATCCTCACCATCTCCTGGTCCATGTTGGCCAGCGCGTCCATCAGATACGTGACGTTGAAGCCAATCTCAATGGGGTCGCCGTTGTAGTCGACCTCCAGCTCTTCCTTTGCTTCTTCCTGCTCGGCGTTGCTCGATGCAATACGCAAGGTGCCAGGATCGAGGTTGACACGCACCCCCTTGAACTTCTCGCTGGTCAGGATGGCCGCGCGCTGCAGGCTGGCCAGCAGGGGCGCACGTCCTAGCGTCACATAGTTCTTGTGCGCCCTGGGGATGACTCGGTTGTAGTCAGGAAACTTGCCTTCCACCAGTTTGGTGACGAACTCCATTCCCGAGAAGGAGAACTTCGCCTGGTTGCCGGCGAAACGCATCTCGATGGGACCGTCGCCCGCGTCCTTGTCGTCCTTGAGCAGGCGCAGAAGCTCCAGCACCGTCTTGCGCGGCAGGATGACCTCCTGCTTGGGAATTTCCACGTCCAGCGTGGCCTGCGCCAGCGCGAGCCGGTGTCCGTCGGTGGCTACCAGCGTGAGGCTCTTGCCTTCGGCCACGAAAAGGATGCCGTTCAGGTAATAGCGGATGTCGTGCACCGCCATTGCGAAGTGCACCTGATTGATGAGGTGCTTAAGCGTCTTTTGCGGCACGCTAAATGCCGGGCCGAAATCGGCCGCTTCCTGCACCAGCGGGAAGTCGTCGGCGGGCATGGTTTGTAAGGTGAAACGGCTCTTGCCGCCTTGCAGGATCAGCTTGTTTTGGTTGGTACTCAGCGTGATCGTCTGCTCGGCTGGCAGCGCGCGCAGGATGTCGATGAGCTTGCGTGCACCGACCGTCGTTGCAAAGGCCCCGGCATCGCCGTCGAACTCGGCACTCGTGCGCACCTGGATCTCGAGGTCAGAGGTCGTGAACTCGATCTCGCCCCCGTTCCTGCGAACCAGCACATTGGCAAGGATGGGCAACGTATGGCGCCGCTCGACGATCCCTGCCACCGATTGCAGGGTGTTCAACAGTTTTTCCTGCGCTGCCTTCAAGACAATCATTTGAACCTCTTGAAATGGTCGTTCTAGTAGGAATGCCGCCCGGCTGTGGAGAACGCCATTTTCCCCTTTTCTCTCAACTGTTTACGCCCCGATGAACCCTGTGGGCTGTGCGCCTGGGAACCGCGGGAGCGATGCACAACAACTTCTGGCCGGCTGACTTCCTTGGGGATATGTGCGCGCTTGTTCAAAAGTTGTCCCCAGCGTTCACGGGCAGGGGTGTGGGGCGGATGCAGCTCATCCCTTCAGCGTCTGCTCGAGCACATGCAACTGCTGGTTGAGCTCTGTGTTCTTCTGGCGCTCGGCACCGATCTTGCGCACCGCGTGCAGCACCGTGGTGTGGTCTCGTCCACCGAACAGCTCGCCGATCTCGGGCAAACTCTTCTGGGTCATCTCCTTGGCGAGGTACATGGCAATCTGGCGCGGCCGGGCAATGCTCGCGGGTCGCTTCTTGGAGTACATGTCGGCGACCTTGATCTTGTAGAAGTCCGCGACCGTCTTCTGAATGTTCTCGACGCCGATCTGGCGGTTCTGGATGGACAGCAAATCCTTGAGGGCTTCTCGTGCGAGCTGGATGTTGATGTCCTTGTGCGAGAAGCGTGAATAGGCGAGCACCTTTCGCAAGGCACCTTCGAGCTCCCGTACGTTCGCCCGAACGTTCTTGGCGACGAAGAACGCCACGTCCTCGGGCATGCTGGCGCCCTCGGCCTCGGCCTTGCGCATCAGGATGGCCACGCGCATCTCCAGTTCCGGCGGCTCGATGGCCACGGTCAGCCCCGAGTCGAAGCGCGAGGTCAGGCGCTCATCAATGTCAGCCAGCCCCTTGGGATAGGTGTCGCTGGTCATGATGATGTGGGCCCGCTTGGCCAGCAGCGCCTCAAAGGCGTTGAAAAACTCCTCCTGGGTGCGCTCCTTGCCGGCGAAGAACTGCACGTCGTCGATCAGCAGCAGGTCCAGAGAGTGGTATTTGGCCTTCAGCTCGTCGAAAGTCTTGCGCTGGTAGTTCTTCACCACGTCGGTGATGAACTGCTCTGCATGGAGGTACAGGATCCGTGCTTCCGGCCGATCGGCCAGCAACGCGTTGCCCACGGCATGGATCAGGTGCGTCTTGCCCAGGCCCACCCCGCCGTAGATGAACAGCGGGTTGTACATATGGCCCGGCGCGCCTGCGACGTGCAGCGCAGCCGTGCGTGCCATCTGGTTGGCGCGGCCTGGTACCAGGGTGTCGAAGGTCAGATTGGCATTCAGGCGATGACGCGCTGCCTCGCGCACTGCCGGCGCAGCGATGGGCACGGCCGCCAGCAAGGGCGCGACGACTTGGACAGGACGGGCGGCCGCGACCATGTTTGTACCTGCGGCGACCGGGTATGAAGAAGCATTGGCTGCGAGCCGCTCCGCGCTCTCCCGCGGCGCCAAAGCGATCTCAAGCCGTACCGGCTTGCCCGCCAGTTCGGTAAGCACTGCCTCGATGCGGCCGGCGTACTGGTTGCGGATCCAGTCCAGCTTGAATCGATTGGGCACGCGCACGGTCACCACCGCATCACCTTCGCCGTTGTCCGCAACATCAGCAGCCGGCAGCGGGCGGATCCAAGTGTTGAATTGTTGTTCGGGCAGCTCGGCGGCGAGTCGCTCGCAGCCGCGCTGCCAGAGGTCAGCGCTCATAGATTCTGTGGAGAACTCTCTTCGGAGCGGCGGGATTGTACGTCCCCTCGGGAGCCGGGAAAGGCGGTTATCCACAGTTTTGGCTGGTTCAAAACATGCAGCCGTGGCCTGCGGGTGACCGGCGATCTTTGACGGACAAGGCGCAATTTGCTGTAATAGCCGGTTTCCCGAAAACGGAGAGCCGTCCGGGAAGGTCGTGCTTCGACTTCACGGGGCGCCCAGCTTGCTCCTGCAGGAACCATCATGAAACGCACTTACCAAGCTTCGAAAGTCCGCCGCGCACGCACGCACGGGTTCCTTGTTCGCATGAAGACGCGTGGCGGCCGTGCCGTCATCAATGCCCGGCGTGCCAAGGGCCGCAAGCGTCTTTCAGTCTGAATAACGGGTTGCCTGATCCGCGTGCGTGCGCCAGCTTCCTGATGGGCCGGCTCGTGCGCCCAGGGGACTTCCAGCGTGTGCTGGCGGCACCGGCCAAGGCCCGTACCGTGCACTTTGCGGTGCATCACTTGGTTGCGCGGCCCAGTACGCAGTGCTCTTCGAATGTCTACCACCCATCCACACAGTTGTCCACAGTCTGTGCTCTACCTGTTCCAGAAGTTGTGGATGACTTGGCAGGACGCGTGTGGTTGGGCAGCGTGGTGCCGCGCCGGCATGCTCGCCGGTCGGTGACGCGGTCACTGCTCAAGCGCCAGATTCGCGCGGCCATCGTTCGCCAGCCGGGTTTGCCCGGCGGCCTCTGGGTGGTGCGGCTGCGTGCCCCTTTCGAAAGGCAGCAGTTCACCAGTGCTGCCTCGCAGACATTGCGGCGTGCGGCGCGTACCGAGCTCGATGCCCTGCTTGCCGACGCCGTGCTCGCAAAGGGTTCGCGCGGTCGCCAGCGCGGCTGAACTGAAGGCGGTGGCCGACTTGGGCCTGCTCGCTGCCTTGCCGCGCAACGTGTTGACCGCGCTGGTGCGCTTCTACTGCTACTGGCTCAGCCCGTGGTTGGGTAGCAACTGCCGTTTCGAGCCCACTTGTTCGGCCTACGCACTAGACGCGCTGGAGCGGCACGGTGCGGCGGCTGGCAGTTACCTCATGCTGGCCCGTCTCGTTCGCTGTGCCCCGTGGTGTCCAGGCGGACACGACCCCGTACCTGCTGAAGCGCCTCGCCTGTTCACGCAATGGACCCATGCGGGGGCTGCCCACGGCGGCCCGATTCCCCATCCTTCTCGCGACAACCACACGACATGACCGACATGCGCCGCACCCTGCTGTGGGGTGTCTTCCTGGTTTCCCTCTTTCTGCTGTACGACGCGTGGAACAAGCACACGGGCCGTCCTTCCCTGTTCGAGCCGCCCGCAAGGCAGGCGCAGGTAAGCAAGCCAGCGGCAGATGGCGTGGCCCCGGGTACAGTGCCATCGCCTGTCACTGCTCACGATGCTGCAGCACCGGGTGCCCCACCGGAGGCCGCTCCAACTACCTCGCCGCCGCGAACGGTCGATGTCACCACCGACCGGCTCAAGCTGGCCTTCAGTACGCAAGGCGGCGACTTGGTCCGTGCGGAACTGCTCGGGCACATCGACCAGAACGACTCGAAGAAGAACGTCGTGCTGTTCGATCCGTCGCACAAGTACACGGCGCAAACGGGTTTGGTTCCAGCACAGGGTGGAAGCCTGCCCAACCACCTGACTGCGATGACGCTGCTTCCTGGCGAACGCACGCTGGCTCCGAATGCGAACGAGCTGCAGGTGAAGTTCGAGTCGGCGGTGGTGAACGGAGTCAAGCTCGTCAAGACCTACATCCTGCGCCGCGGCGACTACGTGATCGGTGTGCGCCATGAGGTCGTAAATTTCTCCGGCGCGCCGATCCAGCCGCAGCTGTACCTGCAGCTCGTGCGTGACGGCAGTCCCCCACCCGGCGAGTCGTCGCTGTACTTCACTTTCACCGGGCCGGCCATCTATACCGACGCGTCCAAGTTCACCAAGGTCGAGTTCAAGAACATTGAGAAGCGGCGCGACGGTGCCAAGCCCGATCACGATGTGAGCGCGGATAACGGCTGGGTGGCGATGGTTCAGCACTACTTTGCCTCGGCCTGGTTGCTGGGGGCGAGCAGCGATGAGCGGCGCCCGCGGGAGTTCTTCACCCGCAAGATCCCCGACACGAACCTCTACTCTGTCGGCATGCTCGTGCCGCTCGGCACCGTCGACGCCGGCACCACCAAGGCGGTCGATGCTCGCTTGTTCGTTGGCCCCCAGGAAGAGGAAAAGCTCGAAAAAATCGCGCCCGGGCTGGAGCTGGTGAAGGACTACGGATGGTTCACCATCCTCGCCAAACCCCTGTTCTGGCTGTTGCACGAGCTTCACAAGCTGATGGGCAACTGGGGTTGGGCCATTGTTGCGTTGGTGGTGCTCCTGAAGATCGCCTTTTACTGGCTCAACGCGAGTGCCTATCGCTCCATGGCCAAGATGAAGGCCATCAATCCGCGCGTCATGGAACTGCGCGAGCGCTACAAGGACAAGCCGCAGCAGATGCAGCAGGAGATGATGCGCATCTACCGAGAGGAAAAGGTGAACCCGCTGGGTGGCTGCCTGCCGATTTTCGTGCAGATGCCGTTCTTCATCGCCCTGTACTGGGTGCTGCTGTCGACGGTGGAGATGCGCCATGCGCCGTGGATCGGTTGGATCACCGATCTGTCTGCGCGCGATCCGTACTTCATCCTGCCTCTGCTTATGACGGCCAGCCAGCTGTTCCAGACCTGGCTCAACCCGCGTCCGCCCGATCCGGTGCAGGCCAAGATGATGTGGATCATGCCGCTTGTATTCAGCGTCATGTTCTTCTTTTTCCCCGCGGGGCTGGTGCTGTACTGGCTCACCAACAACCTGCTGTCGATCGCCCAGCAGTACGTGATCAACAAGCGGTTGGGTGTGCTCGACAAATAGTTTGTGAACGCTGTCACGAGGCCGATCTTCAGGGGCCGGCTGAGCGGCCGATATCCTGCTCAGTTGCAGTCAATGCGGGGTTGACCGCGACCTGCGCTCACGCTGTCTTGACCTTGCCCCGTGAGCGTCGTGCCGCCGGTCGATGGAGCGCCACCCGTGGCGCTCCCCCCGCGCCCTACGCAGACATGGCAATGTCGACGGCTCGGCGAGAATCGCACCCATGCTGCCGCGCCATCATGAGCCCATCGTCGCCGTCGCGACGGCGCCCGGCCGCGGTGCCGTTGGCATCGTGCGCGCTTCCGGGAGCGATCTCGCGCAGCTGATCCACGCGGTTTGTGGCAGTGCCCTCGCACCGCGCCACGCCACCTATCTGCCGTTCACCGGCGCCGATGGGCAGCCCATCGACCAGGGACTGGCGATTCACTTCCCTGCCCCGCATTCATACACCGGCGAAGACGTGCTTGAGCTGCAAGCTCACGGCGGACCCGTGGTCTTGCAGCTGTTGCTCGCGCGCTGCCTGGAAGCCGGGCGGAGCATCGGGCTTCGGCTGGCCGAGCCCGGAGAGTTCACTGAGCGCGCTTTCCTGAACGACAAGCTCGACCTTGCCCAGGCCGAAGCGGTGAGCGACCTCATCGACGCCAGCACCGAGGCTGCCGCACGCTCGGCCAGCCGCTCGCTCGCGGGGGATTTCTCGACCGAGGTGCATGCCCTGCGCGACCACCTCGTCACGCTGCGCATGCTGGTCGAGGCCACGCTCGACTTTCCCGAGGAGGACATCGATTTTCTTCAGCAGGCCGATGCGCGCGGACAGCTCGAACGCATCGTGGCTGCGCTCGACGCGCTGCTCGACCGCGCTTGCCAGGGCGCCTTGCTGCGCGAAGGCATGACCGTGGTGATCGCCGGGCAACCCAATGTAGGCAAGAGCTCGCTACTCAATGCGCTGGCCGGCGCCGAACTCGCCATCGTCACTCCCATACCGGGTACGACTCGCGACAAGGTGAGCCAGACCATCCAGATCCAGGGCGTGCCGGTTCATGTGATCGACACGGCCGGTCTGCGCGACACGCATGACGAAGTGGAGCGGATCGGCATCGCTCGCACCTGGGCCGAGATCGAGGCGGCGGATGCGGTGCTGCTGCTGCATGACCTCACTCGTCTGGATGACTCCGCACATGCCGCCGAAGATGCCGCCATCGCTGACAGGCTGCCTGCGGGTTTGATCGCCGGCGCACGACTGGTACACGTGTACAACAAGGCCGATGCCACGACGGCGCGGGCTGCGGATGCGTCGGCCGTCGTGCTGTCGGCTCGCACGGGCGAAGGTCTGGACGAGCTTCGTGCGCGCTTGCTCGCGCTGGCCGGCTGGCATGCGGTGCCCGAGGGCTTGTTCATTGCTCGCAGCAGACATGTGGAGGCGCTGCGAAGTACTCGCGAACATCTGGGGCTGGCCCAGGAGCAGGCAGTGAGCCACGAGCCGGCACTGGATCTGCTGGCCGAGGAACTGCGTCTGGCACAGCAGGCGCTGGGCGCGATCACGGGCGAGTTCAGTGCGGACGATCTGCTGGGCGAAATCTTCAGCCGCTTCTGTATCGGGAAGTGAGGAGCCTCGTTGCGTGACAAAAGGACGCGGCCGGCACTGCAAATCCCCGCGCGGTCTCGGGTACGCAAGAGTGGCCGCTGTGGCCCGATGAATAATCCCGCTACCCATTACAAGACCTGACGGAGACCGGCACAGCGGCCTTCCGGTCGGAGGAAACATGGATTTCGACAAGCTGGTGCAGGCGATCCAAACGCTGAACGCCGAGGACGCTCTGCGCGCGCGCCTGACACCAGACCAGTGGCGGGCCATTGCGCCCTACCTCACGCGCCACGACATCCGTGCCGGCGATCTGCTGGTGAAGCAGGGCGACACCGACCGCACCATGTATGCCCTGGGGGACGGCACGCTGCAGGTCTTCGTCACCGGCGGGCCACCGAACGGCAACCGCATCGCGATCCTGCGCGCGGGCTCGGTGGTCGGCGAACCGGGGCTGTTCACCGATGGCCCGCGCATGGCCAATGTGGAGGCCATGACGCCTTGTGTGGTGTGGGCCTTGCGTGGGCCACGGCTGGAAGAGATGTCGCAGCGCCTTCCTGCGCTGGCACTCGAGCTGATCCGCGCGGCCGGCGGTGTGATGGCGGCACGCATGCGCGCTCACCAGGCACGCCAGGTGCCTTTCGCCTGAGCCCGGCTCCGCGCAGCCTCAGTGCCCCGCGAAACTCACGAGCGTGAAGAGCGGCAGCCCCGCTGCACGTAGCTTGTCCCCGCCGCCAAGCTCCGGCAGTTCCACGATGGCCGCACCTTCGATCACCGTTGCGCCCAATCGCTCGAGCAGCCGCATGCCCGCCATCATGGTTCCACCAGTGGCTACGAGGTCGTCGATGAGCAGCACCCGGTCACCGGCCTTGACCGCGTCGGTGTGCATTTCCACGGTGGCGGAACCGTACTCCAGCTCGTAGTTTTCCTCCACGGTGTTGAACGGCAGCTTGCCCTTCTTGCGGATGGGTACGAAGCCGACGTTGAGTTCATATGCGAGTACCGAGCCGATGATGAAGCCGCGCGCATCCAGCCCGGCGATGGCTTGCGGCCGCATGTCGAAGTAGCGGTGCACGAACTGGTCGATCAGCACGCGAAATACCCGTGGGTTCGACAGCAGAGGCGTGATGTCCCGGAACTGCACTCCGGGCGCAGGCCAGTCGGGAACTGTGCGGATGTGCCTGCGAATGTAGTCGCCGGGGTGGTCGATGGCATTGCCGTGGTTCATTGCGCCTGATTGTGGCTGCCATTCATTCATGCGCGAGCTTTCGGGAACATGGCCGGGGCCGATTCACCCGGCGCCGAGCAGCTTGCCTTCGGCCAGGGCGAGCGGCTCGGGAAGCCCGGAGAGCACGAGGGTGTCGCCTGCGCCCAGCACCATGGCATCGGAGGGCTTCGTGACCGCTCCCGAGGCGCGCCGCAGCGACACCACGTCCACGCCGACTGCGTGCAGGGCCTGCTGGCCCAGCGTCTGCCCCACGCAGGAGCCGCCGGGCGGCAGTGTCACGCTGAGCAGGCGCGCCGTGTGCAACTCGTCGGCCGTGTCGTCGTCCGCGCCATGGAAATAGCCGCGCAGCAGGCTGTAGCGGGCATCACGCTGGTCCTGCACCACGCGGATGACGCGACGCATGGGGACGCCGACCAGTGCCAGCGCGTGGCTGGCGAGCATGAGCGAGCCCTCCAGCGCCTCAGGCACCACCTCGGTGGCTCCTGCCCCTCGCAGCTTCTCCAGATCGGCATCGTCGAGGGTGCGCACGATCACGGGCACCTTCGGTGCATGCGAGTGGACGAGGTTCAGGATCTTCAGTGCCGAAGGGGTATCGCGGTACGTCACCACCACGGCGCTTGCCCGTGCGAGGCCGGCGGCCATGAGGCTCTGCAGGCGGGCGGCATCGCCGAAGACGACGCTTTGCCCTGCCGCAGCGGCCTGGCGTACTCGGTCAGGGTCGAGATCCAGGGCCATGTATGGGATGCGCTCGCCTTCGAGGATGCGCGCCAGGCTCTGCCCGCTGCGCCCGTAGCCGGCAATGATGACGTGCGCCTCGGTGTTGATGGCCCGCTTGGCGATGGACGTCATGGCCACCGACTGCATCAGCCAGTCGGTCGAGGACAGGCGCATCACGATGCGGTTGCTGTGCATCACGATGAACGGCGTGGCCAGCATGCTCAACACCATGCTGGCCAGCACGGGCGAGTTGAGTTCGGGCGGCAGCAGCGCGCGGTCGGTCGCGAGTGCGATCAGCACGAAGCCGAACTCGCCCGCTTGCGCGAGGTACAGGCCCGTGCGCAGCGCCACGCCGGTGGTGGCGCCGAACAGCCGTGTCAGCGCGGCCACGAGGCCGAACTTGAACAGCACGGGAAGCACGGTCAGCGCGAGCACCAGCGGCCATTGCCGCCACAGGGTGCCGCCGTCCAGCTTCATGCCTACGGTGATGAAGAACAGGCCCAACAGCACGTCGTGGAAGGGTCGGATGTCCGTTTCCACCTGATGCTTGTATTCCGTCTCCGCGATGAGCATGCCTGCGATGAAGGCACCCAGCGCGAGCGACAGCCCGGCATGCTCGGTGAGATAGGCCAGGCCCAGCGTGACGAGCAGCAGGTTCAGCACGAAGAGCTCTTCGCTCTTGCGCCGCGCTACCAGCGTGAGCCACCAGCGCATGACGCGCTGGCCGCCCATGAGAAGCACGGCCAGCAGCGCGCCTGCCTTCAGCGAGGCGATAACCAGTTCGCCCAGCAGCACATCGCCGGGCGCACCGAGGGCGGGGATCAGCACGAGCAGTGGCACGACGGCCAGATCCTGGAACAGCAGCACGCCCATCACCCGCCGGCCGTGTTCGCTCTCGAGCTCCAGGCGTTCGGCCATGAGCTTGACCACGATGGCGGTGCTGCTCATGGCCAGCGCGCCTCCAAGCGCAACCGCCGCTTGCCAGCCCAGGGCTGATTCGCGGCCGAGGAAGGCCAGCATGCCGCCCAGCAGCGCGTTGCCCGCCACTGCGCCTAGGATCGTCGCGGTCACCTGGCTGAGCCCGAGGCCGAACACGAGCCGGCGCATGCTCTTGAGCTTGGGAAGGTTGAACTCCAGCCCGATGACGAACATAAGGAACACCACCCCAAACTCGGCCAGGTAGCGCACATTGGCAGAGTCGCGCGCAAGCGCCATGGCATTGGGACCGATCACGATGCCCACCGCCAGGTAGCCCAGCATGGGAGGTAGCCGGGCGAGCCTGCACAGCACCACGCCGGCCACGGCGGCGATCAGGTACAGCAGGGCGACTTCGAGGGTGGAGGCCATGAGCAAGGCAAGGGTAGCCGGCGCCCGGCGTGGCGCCGGGGCATGCCTACAATCGACGGATCCTAATGGACAGCCAGCGCGCCCCGTGACTGCCAATCCCCCGTTCGATCCCCAGCGCGCACTGCATCTCGCTCACCAGACCTTCGACATCGAGGCACAGGCACTGCTTGGGCTGAAGTCGCGTCAGGGCGAGAACTTCGTGCGCGCCGTGCAGGCCATGCTCGAGTGCACCGGCCGTGTGGTTGTCATGGGCATGGGCAAGAGCGGCCACGTCGGCCGGAAGATCGCTGCCACGCTGGCATCGACCGGCACGCCTGCGATGTTCGTGCATCCCGCGGAAGCCAGCCATGGCGACCTCGGCATGGTTACCCCCGTCGACGTCGTGCTGGCGATTTCCAACTCTGGAGAGGTCGACGAGCTGGCGGTCATCCTGCCCGCTCTCAAGCGCGTGGGGGTGGTGCTGCTGGCCGTGACGGGCCGCACCGAATCGACGCTCGCGAGGCATGCGGACATCGTGCTGAGCAGCGCCGTGGACGTGGAGGCCTGCCCCATGAATCTCGCGCCCACGGCGAGTACCACCGCGCAGATGGCCTTGGGCGATGCGCTCGCCGTCGCCCTGCTCGACGCGCGGGGCTTCCGTGAGGCTGATTTCGCGCGCTCGCACCCCGGCGGCGCGCTGGGGCGCAAGCTGCTCACCCACGTGCGCGATGTTATGCGGACGGGCGACGCGGTGCCGCGTGTGCTGCCCGATGCGCCCTTCACCGCCACGATGAAGGAGATGACGCGCAAGGGACTGGGTGCCACGGCGATCACCGATGCGCAGGGCCATGTGCTGGGCATCTTCACCGACGGCGATCTGCGCCGCCTCATCGAGCAGGGCCTGGACCTGCGGGGCCTGTCGGCGCGCGAGGTGATGCACCCCCATCCCCGGCTGGTGCACGAGGACAAGCTTGCCGTCGACGCGGCCGACATGATGGAGCAGTACCGCATCACCAGCGTGCTGGTGGTCGATGACCAGGGCGTGCTGGTGGGCGCGCTCAATTCCAACGACCTGATGCGCGCGAAGGTGATCTGATGGGCGACACGATTGTCCCCGCGCTGGCGTTTGCGCCCGAGCTGCTGCTCAAGGCCCAGGGCGGGTCTGAGGGCATCCGGGCCGCGGTGTTCGACGTCGACGGCGTGCTCACCGACGGTCGCATCTACCTGAGCGAGCACGGGGAGGAGTTCAAGGCCTTCAGCACGCTCGACGGGCACGGGCTCAAGCTGCTCGCGCGCGGCGGCATCCTGCCCATGGTCATCACTGGTCGGGACTCACCGGCGGTGCGCCGGCGCGTGGCCGATTTGGGCATCTCCCATGCCGTGTTCGGTGCGCACGACAAACTGACTGCGGCCACCGAGCTCATGCGCAAGCTACAGCTCGAGTGGGACGCCGTGGCCGTAATGGGTGACGACTGGCCCGACCTGCCTCTCATGACGCGCGCAGTCTTCGCGTGCGCACCGGCCAATGCCCATGTCGAGGCGCGCGCCGTCGCGCATCACGTGACAGCGGCCTCGGGCGGACACGGTGCGGCGCGCGAATGCTGCGATCTGCTGCTCACTGCCGCGGGCCGCTACGCGAGTTTGCTCCATGGTCACCTCGTCACCCTCGACGCCGGCGCATGAGAAACCAAGCCTGCAGGCCTGCGAGCGGGTGCTGCATCGGACACGGCGCGAGGGTCGGATGGTGAGAGCGGCCGATGTGCTGCCGCGGCCCCCGTGGACCGCGCGCTTCCTGGAGCTTGCGGTGTCGTACCTGCCGCTGCTACTGATGGCCCTGCTTGCGCTGGCTACCTGGTGGTTGGTGAAGAGCACGCCCGTATTCGAGGACGGCAGGCCGCCCGCGCCGCCGCGCCATGAGCCTGACTACACCATGACCCGATTCATGGTGCAACGCTTTGCACCCGATGGTTCGCTGCGCGGACAGATCGAGGGCGATGTCCTGCGCCACTACCCGGACACCGACACGCTCGAGATCGACAACGTGCGAATACGCGCCATTGCGGCCGACGGTCAAGTCACGCGAGCCCAGGCGCGCATGGCGCTTGCCAACGCCGACGGCAGCGAAGTGCAGCTACGCGGCGGTGCGCATGTGCTGCGCGAAGGGTTGGCGGGCGAGCCGCCGCTGGAGTTTCGCGGCGAGTTCCTGCATGCCTTTCTCGACACCGAGCGTGTGGAGTCTCCTTTGCCGGTCACCGTCACACGGGGGGGCGCGCGGGTCCAAGCCGAGGCCATGGAGTACGACCACTCGCATCGCGTGGTACAGCTCAAGGGGCGGGTGACGGCAAGCTTTCCGGCGCCGGCACGGTCATGACGACCGTGGCCGCAGACGCACCGCTTGCCTACATCACCGGCGCCTCCAGCGGCATCGGGCAGGCTCTGGCGCTTCGGTACTACCGGGCGGGGTGGCGGCTTGCCCTGGTGGCGCGCCGCGGCGATGAACTGCGCGCCTGGGCAGTAGCTCAGAACTTCGAGCCGCATCGGGCGGTGGTGTATCCCGCTGATGTGCGCGACGTGGCGGCCATCACCGCGGCTGGGCGTGCATGCATAACCAGTCAGGGCTTGCCGCAGGTGGTGATTGCCAATGCTGGCATCAGCATCGGCATCGATACAGCAGAACATGCTGACCTGGAGGTGATGCGCGCGACGTACGAGACCAACTGCCTCGGGATGGCGGCGAGCTTTCAGCCTTTCGTCGGTCCGATGCGCGAGCGGCGCAGCGGGTGTCTCGTGGGCGTGGCCAGCGTGGCGGGCATCCGTGGCCTGCCTGGTCACGGTGCTTACTGTTCGAGCAAGGCCGCCGTCATCAGCTACTGCGAAAGCCTGCGTGGGGAATGCCGGCCATTCGGCATGAAAGTGGTGACGCTGGTACCTGGGTACATCGACACGGTGCTCACGCGGCGCAACCGCTACGACATGCCGTTCCTGATGGATGCCGATGATTTCGCCGAGCGCGCATACCGCACCATCGAAGCCGGTACCAGCTACCGCGTGATCCCGTGGCAGATGGGCGTGGCCGCCAAGCTTCTGCGCCTGCTGCCCAACCGGTTGTTCGACGCCGTGCTCACCGGCCGCCCGCGCAAGCGTCGACTGGGCGAATAACTGGGACAGAAAGCAAAAGCGGTGGACCCGCTGGGGTGCCACCGCTTCTTCGCGTGTCAGCTCGGATCGATCAGGCGATCAGTATCCGCCGCGGCCACCGCCGCCACCACCGTAGCCGCCGCGGCCGTAACCGCCGCCACCGCCCGTGCGGCCGCCGCCGTAACCACCGCCACCACCACCGCCGCCGTAGCCGCCGCCACCACCACCGTAGCCGCCGCTGCGACCGCCACCGCCGCCGCCGCCGAAGCTGCCGCGACCGCCGCCGAAGCCGCCGCCCGGACGGTCTTCACGAGGCCGCGCCTCGTTGACGACGAGCGCGCGGCCGTCGAGGGCCTGGCCGTTCATGCCGTTGATGGCCGACTGGGCCTCGGCGTCCGAGCCCATTTCCACGAAGCCGAAGCCCTTGGAGCGGCCGGTGTCGCGGTCCATCATGACCTTGGCCGATGCGACGGTGCCGAACTGGGCGAAAGCCTGTTGAAGATCGTCGTCGCGGATGCTGTAGGCGAGGTTGCCCACGTAAAGTTTGTTGCCCATTCGAGAGCGCCTTTCGTACCTGAAAACCCAGTGAGACTGAGGAGCGTCAACCTGTCCTGAACCATTCAAGCAAAGGCGCTGCTACCACCAACTGGAAATTCCATTATCAATTAAATGCCAATTGGTGGGCAAAGCCTCTCGAAATAAAGTGTTGTTCCGAGTGCGGGCACCGCGCGCCCCAGGTAAATCCATCAATCGACCGTGCACGTGAAGGTAAAAAACACAGGACCTGCCACGTGCCTATTGCGATATCGCGCATGCGACGCCTCATATCACCGGCCTCCGGGCCTGTTTCACGTCTGAAACCCTTTTCCTCCATGCCCTCGCGTACACCCCTGGAGGGGCTCAATCTGGTACTGGCGAGCGTCGATGCTGTGCGCAACCTGCGCGCGCTGTACGTGCTGCTCACGACTTTCGCACTGGCAGGCTTGCTCACCGCGATGGCGCAGGCCGCCCTGCTGGCCGGGCGCGGCGGTATGGGGACGTCCATGCAGGCCGCGGCCGCGCTGTTCGTGGCGTTTTACGGTGGCAATGCCGCCGGCATCCTAGTCATGGACGAGGCACGGGGTGTCACGGTGCGGGAGGTGGGCGAGGCCGTGCGCGACTCCCTGCTGTCGGCACACCGGCTCATCCTGGCGCTGCTCGTCATTGCGGCGGGGTATGCGCTGGTTGCGGCCGGGCTGGTGGGCCTGATGTGGCTGAGCAGGGCCTCGGTGAGTGGGCCGGTGCTGGGCCCGTGGCTCTTCGGCCTGGTCGTGCCGCTCGGCGTGGCGGTCGTAGGGGTGGCGCTGCTCGCCTGGGTGGCGGTCGTCGTGCCGCTGGCGGCGCCCGGGGTGTGGGCTGGCGACAGCGTGATTCACATCGTCAGGCAGCTATGGCACTGGATGCGGCACCGCCTGCCGACCGTGGCGCTGCTCATGGCCGCGGTGAGCCTGCTGACCGCCGGCGTGGGTGCGCTGGTGAGTTTCGCCGTGATGGCGGGCGGGCGCGTGGTGGCCGAACTCGGGATACACGTGGCGAAGGTGGACGTGCCCGTGCGCGGCTTGATGGCCGGCTTGTTCGGCTATGGGATCCGGTCGCTCGAAGCGGCTGGGGTGACGCTGGGGTCCACCGGCCACGCCTCTGCGGCCGTGGTCGGCGGCACGGTGGTTTTCGCGCTGGCGCTTGTGCTGCCGGGGCTGGTCTACCTGCGCGGCACCTGCTCGGTGTACCTGGCGATGCGCGACAACCCGCGCGGCGAGCCGGTAGCCTTGGGGTGAGAGCCCGCGATGCTGTCGACACGCCGCATCGCACTCGCCGGCTTGGTGGGGCTGGCCGCAGCGATGGGGATCGGGCGATTCGCGTTCACGCCGCTGCTGCCGCTCATGCAGGCCGACGGGCTGTCCATGCAGCACGGCGCCTGGCTGGCGGGCGCCAACTACCTGGGCTACTTGATGGGCGCACTCGCTTGCGCGGCCTGGAGTCTTCCGCCGCAACAAGCGGCCAGGCAGGGCTTGGCGGCGGTTGCGGTGTCGACGCTCGCCATGGGGCTGGCCTCTTCTTTCGCGGTCCAGCTGTTCCTGCGCTGGGCGGCGGGCGTGGCGAGCGCTCTGGTGCTGGTGGGTGTTTCCAGCTGGGCCCTCAAGTCGCTGGCCGCGAGCGGTGCGGGACGGGCCACGGGCATCGTCTACGCGGGCGTGGGTGTCGGCATGGCAGGGGCCGGCCTGGTCGCGATGGCTGTCGGCATGGCGGGGGCGCCAGCCTCGCGAGGTTGGTGGCTCCTGGGGCTGGCCGCTGGCGCGGCTTGGTGGTGGGTGGGCAGGGTCCTGCAAGGGCCGGCGTCGGCGCGCACCGTTGCGATGGGCGCGGGTGGCCTACTGGAGCGGGCTGCTGCCGCCCGGTTGATCGCCTGCTATGGGGCGTTCGGCTTCGGCTACATCCTCCCCGCGACCTTTCTGCCCGCGATGGCACGCGAGCTGGTGCCCGACCCGGCGATCTTTGGCTGGACCTGGCCCGTGTTCGGCCTCGCCGCTGCGCTGTCGACGCTGGTCGGCGCGGTACTGATGCGACGGGTGTCGACCCGGGCGCTGTGGTCCGCCAGCCAGGGCGTGATGGCACTGGGCGTGCTGCTGCCGCTGGTGGCGCCGGGTCGCCTGGCCGCGCTCGCCGTCAGCGCAGTGGCCGTCGGCGGCACGTTCATGGTGATCACCATGGCCGGATTGCAGGAGGCCCAGCGGCTGGCAGGTGCCGCGGCCCCGCGTCTGATGGCTGCCATGACGGCGGCGTTCGGAACGGGCCAACTGGCCGGCCCCCTGGTCCTGGCCGCGTGGCCTGGCGCCGCGCGCGAAACCGCCGTGGCCGCGGCCGTGCTGCTAGCTGCGAGCTCCATCGCGCTCGTCGTGTCCCGCCCCGCAGCCGCTGCCATCCCTTCCACCACCGACCGAGGAGCTGAACGATGAATTCGCCGATGCCCGATCGCCTCCCTCCGCTGCAGGCCGAAGACATGGACGAGGCGCAGCGGGCCGCGGCCGAGGAGTTGGTCGCCGGGCCGCGCAAGGGGGTCAAGGGTCCCTTCATTCCGCTGATGCGCAGCCCCGAGCTGCTGCAGCGCGTGCAGAAGCTGGGCGAGTACCTGCGCTTCTCCAGCGCGCTGCCGGTTCGGGTGACCGAATTCGCCACGCTCGTCGTCGCGCGGCACTGGACGCAACAGTTCGAGTGGGCCGTGCATGTGCCGCTGGCGCTCAAGGCCGGTACGTCGCGGGAGACCATCGACTCGCTGCGGGAGGGCCGCCGCCCGGATCGCATGGATGTCGACGAGACCTGTGTGCACGATTTCGCCGTGGAGCTGCTCCGCAACGGCGGCGTGAGCGACCCGACTTACGAGGCTGCGCGCGGCCGCTTCGGCGAGCGCGGGGCGGTGGAGCTCACCACGCTCATCGGCTACTTCGCGATGGTCAGCATGGTGCTCAACGTGGCGCACACGCCGCGCGAGCCGACGGACGACGTGGAGGTGCTGCCGCCCTTGCCGCGGTAGCCGCGCTCACAGGCACACTGCGGGCATGCATGCCTTGCCTACTCCCCGCTTGCTTGTGGCCGGCCTGTGCGCCCAGTGGTGCGGCACCTGCCGCGAGTGGCGCGCCGTGTTCGACGCGCAGCAACGTGCGTACAGCGGCACGGCCGACTTCATTTGGGTGGACGTGGAGGACCACGACGAGGTGATGGGGGCGATCGAGGTGGAGAACTTTCCGACCCTGCTCATCGCGCGCGGCGACGAAGTCCTCTTCTTCGGCACCATCACGCCGCATGCCGGCACGCTGGCGCGACTGGTGCGCGAAGCCGTGCACGGGCACATGCACCCGGTGGACGATGCCGATGTCGCAGGGCTGGCCGAGCGCGTGCGAGCCTTGTAGCGCCGCTCGCGGCGCGAAGCGCGCAGGGGGACTCCCTTCGGGCAAGGTGCCGCACGCTACGATGCCTCGCACTCGCGAGAGCGTCGGGCGCCTGGGGCGTGGCGCCTTGCACACCGGAGGTGAGGCCATGATCCCGATCCCGTCGCGTCCGGCCGTGCTGGACCTCATCGGCAACACGCCGCTGGTCCCCGTGACGCAGCTGGACACGGGGCCGTGCGAGCTCTTCCTCAAGCTCGAATCCCAGAACCCGGGCGGCTCCATCAAGGACCGCATCGGATTGGCCATGGTGGACACCGCCGAGCGCGAGGGTCGTCTGCGGCCGGGCGGCACGGTGGTCGAGGCCACCGCGGGCAACACCGGCCTCGGCCTTGCGCTGGTGGCGCGCGCCAAGGGCTACCGCGTCGTGCTCGTCGTGCCTGACAAGATGTCCACCGAGAAGGTGCTGCACCTCAAGGCGCTGGGGGCCGAGGTGCACATGACCCGCTCGGACGTGGGCAAGGGCCACGCCGACTACTACCAGGACGTGGCGGCGCGTCTGGCGAAGGAGATACCAGGCGCCTTCTTCGCCGACCAGTTCAACAACCCGGCCAACCCGCTCGCACACGAAACCAGCACCGGACCCGAGATCTGGCAGCAGATGGGCCACGACGTGGATGCCATCGTGTGCGGCGTGGGTTCCGGCGGCACGCTCACGGGGCTGACGCGCTACTTCCGCCGCGTGCAGCCCGAACTGGCCTTCGTACTCGCCGACCCGGCTGGTTCCGTGGTGGCGGAATACACGCGTACCGGCAAGGTGGGACCCGCAGGTTCCTGGGCGGTGGAGGGCATCGGCGAGGACTTCATCCCCGCCATTGCCGACCTCTCAGGCGTGCGATGCGCGTATTCGATCTCCGATGAAGAGAGCCTGCGCAGCGCGCGCGAGCTGCTGCGCACCGAAGGCATCCTGGGTGGCTCCTCGACCGGCACGCTGCTCGCCTCGGCTCTGCGCTGGTGCCGCGAGCAGACGCAGCGCAAGCGCGTGGTGAGCTTCGTGGTGGACACGGGCACCCGCTACCTGTCGAAGATGTACAACGACCAGTGGATGCTCGACCAGGGGCTCTTGCCGCGCAAGCGCTACGGCGACCTGCGCGATGTGATCTCGCGCCGCATGGAGGAAGGCGCGGTGGTCAGCGTGGGTCCCGAGGACACGCTGCTGACGGCTTTCGCCCGCATGCGCGCGGCCGATGTGTCGCAGCTGCCGGTGCTGCAAGGAGAGCGGTTGGTCGGCGTGATGGACGAATCCGACCTGCTGATGAGCGTGCACGCCGATGCAGAGCGCTTTCGCTCCCCCGTGAGCACGGCCATGACGACCCAGCTGGAAACGCTGCCGCCGCAGGCGAGCCTGGCGCAGCTGGAGGCCGTGCTGGATCGCGGGCTGGTGGCCATCGTGGCCGATGCGGAACGCTTCCACGGGCTCATCACCCGCTTCGATCTCCTGAACCACCTGCGGAGGACGCTCTCGTGAGTCGTGATCACACCAAGGAAAATCTCGCCTTCGCCACGCGCGTCATCCACGCCGGCCAGGCGCCGGACCCGGCGACCGGCGCGATCATGCCGCCCATCTACGCCACCTCGACCTACGTGCAGGAAAGCCCGGGGGTGCACAAGGGGCTGGACTACGGACGCTCGCACAATCCCACGCGATGGGCCTTCGAGCGCTGCGTGGCCGATCTCGAAGGCGGCGCGCAGGCCTACGCATTCGCCTCCGGGCTGGCGGCCATCGCCACCGTGATGGAGCTGCTGGATGCCGGCTCGCACATCGTGTCGGGTGACGATCTGTACGGCGGCACCTTCCGGCTGTTCGAGCGCGTGCGCAGCCGCAGTGCCGGGCACCGCTACAGCTTCGTCGATCTCGCGGACATCGATCGCCTGGCCGCCGCCGTCACCCACGACACCCGCATGGTGTGGGTGGAAACGCCGAGCAACCCGCTGCTGCGTCTGGCCGACATGCGCGCCATCGCGGCGTTCTGCTGCGAGCGCGGCATCCTGTGCGCCGCGGACAACACCTTCGCCAGCCCCTGGGTGCAGCGTCCCCTGGAGCTCGGGTTCGACCTGGTGGTGCACTCCACGACCAAGTACCTCAACGGGCACTCCGATGTCATTGGCGGCGTGGCGGTTGTGGGCCGCGATCCGCGCCTGGCGCCCCTGCGCGAACGGCTCGGGTTTCTGCAGAACGCGGTGGGCGCCATCGCCGGCCCCTTCGACAGCTTCCTCGCGCTGCGCGGCCTCAAGACGCTGGCGTTGCGCATGGAAAGGCATTGCGACAACGCTCTGGCGCTCGCGCAATGGCTGGAAGACCAGCCGCAGGTCGCGCGGGTCCATTACCCAGGCCTGGCCTCGCACCCGCAGCACGCGCTCGCTCGCCAGCAGATGCACGGCTTCGGCGGAATGATCTCGGTGGAGCTGAAGACCGATCTGGCCGGCACGAGGCGTTTCCTGGAAGCGGTGCGCACCTTCTCGCTGGCCGAGAGCCTGGGCGGCGTGGAAAGCCTGATCGAGCACCCGGCCATCATGACCCACGCCACCATCCCGGCCGAGACCCGCGCCCGGCTGGGCATCGGCGACGCCCTGGTGAGGCTGTCGGTGGGGGTCGAGGCGCTGGACGACCTGCGCGAGGATCTGCGGCAGGCGCTCGCCAAGATCCCAGGCGTGTGAAACGGCCGCGTTCCACCGGAACGCGGCGCTCGCCGCCTGCTCTATCCGGCCAGGGCCTACAGTGGCAGGCCGCAAGCGGCTGCTGCCCGTGGCAGCACATCCCATCCCGGTATTGCCGACAACCATGCGCTTTCTGTTTCGGTCCCTCCTCCTTTGCCTGGCTGCCTGGCCCGGTTTCTCCTGGGCGCTGGGCGCCGTGGTCAAGACGGACCAGGTGCGCGCGGAACTGGTGGCGCATGCGCCGCAAGGCATCGGCGCCGGCAAGCCGGTCGCGCTCGGGCTGCTCATCCGCCACCGGCCGCACTGGCATACCTACTGGAAGAACCCGGGCGATTCGGGGCTGCCAACCCGGCTGGAGTGGCAGTTGCCCGCGGGCGTGACGGCCGGCGCGATCGAGTGGCCCACGCCGCAGCGGCTGCCGGTGGGCTCGCTGGTCAACTACGGCTACGAAGGCGAGCTGCTGCTGCCGGTACCGCTCGAGGTGTCGCCGTCTTACGCGGCGGAAGCGCTGGAGGTGAAGCTGCACGCCGAGTGGCTGGTCTGCCAGGACGTGTGCATCCCCGAATCGGGCGACTTCACCGCGCGCTGGCCGGCGGCGCAGTCGCTAGTCGAGCATGCCGGGCTGTTCGAAGCCGCCCGCGCGGCCAAGCCGCAGATCACGCCGGCGCGGGCGCAGGCCCGCGTGGAGGGCCAGGCGCTCGTGCTGGAAGCCGAGGGCCTGCCGACCGACATGGCCGGACAGCGGCTGGAGTTCTTCCCGGAGCTGCCGGGCGTGATCGAGAACGCGGCGCAGCCCGAGCAGCGCTGGGAGGCCGGCAAGCTGGTGCTGCGCGTCGCCCTCTCTTCCATGCGTAGCGAAAGCCCCGCGCGGATGGAAGCGCTGCTCAAGCGGCCGCAGGATGCCCGGGCGGTGTCCATCGGCTTCGACGTGCAAGGCCCCTGGCCGGCGGCGGGTGGGACGCCCGGCGCCGAGTCGCAGGCCCCCATCGCCCTGCCCTCGCCGAAGGCGGACATGGCGCTGTGGGCGGCCCTGGCCCTGGCCTTCGGCGGTGGCTTGCTGCTCAACCTCATGCCCTGCGTCTTCCCCGTGCTGTCGCTGAAGCTGCTGGCCCTGGCGCGCCATGCCGACGACCGCCGCGCGTCCATGGCGGGGGCGCTGGCCTACACCGGTGGGGTGCTGGTGTCCTTCCTCGCGCTCGCCGGACTCCTGCTCGCGCTGCGGGCCGGCGGCGAGCAGCTGGGCTGGGGATTCCAGCTCCAGTCGCCGCCCGTCGTGGCGGCGCTGGCGCTGCTGTTCACGCTGATCGGCCTGAACCTTGCGGGCGTCTTCGAATTCACGGTCGCTCTGCCGGGCAACCTCGCAGGGTTCCGCGCACGGCATCCGGTGGCCGACCATGCGGCCACCGGCGTGCTGGCGGTCGCCGTCGCATCGCCTTGTACCGCGCCCTTCATGGGGGCGGCCCTGGGCGCCGCCCTCACTCTGCCAGGGGTGCATGGGCTGGCGGTGTTCTCCGCGCTCGGACTTGGCATGTCGGCGCCCTTCCTGCTGGCGGCCGCCTGGCCTGCTCTGACCCGTCTGTTGCCCCGACCGGGTGCATGGATGGCGCACTTCCGGACCCTGCTGGCGTTTCCGATGTTCGCCACGGTGGTATGGCTGGTGTGGGTGCTCGGGCAGCAGGTGGGCATCGATGGGGCCGCTGGGCTGCTGGCCGTGCTCGTGGTGCTGGCGCTGTGCGCCTGGGTGATCGGTCGTCGCGACCTGAAGCCGGTGCCGCAGCGCGCGCTCGCCGCTTTGTCGCTCGTGCTCCTGGTAGGTGCGGTTTCCTGGGCTTGGCCGTCGCTGCGCGAGCCGGCGGCGATGGTGTCGCAGGCCGCGGCCGGCGAGCGCTGGCAGCCCTGGTCGGCGCAGGCCGTCGCCTCGGCCCGCGCGGAAGGCCGGCCGGTGTTCGTGGACTTCACGGCGGCCTGGTGCGTGACCTGTCAGGTGAACAAGCGCACCACCCTGGGCAACGAGGCCTTGTTGGCGGACTTCGACGCCAAGCACGTGCGCCTGCTGCGCGCCGACTGGACTCGCCGCGACGCCGCGATCACCCGGGAGCTGGCCCGGCTCGGCCGCAGCGGCGTGCCGGTGTATGCGCTCTACCCGCCCGGCGGCGGCGAGCCGCGCCTGCTGACCGAGCTGCTGAGCGTGTCGGAGGTGCGCGCCGCGCTGGCCGAGCTGCCGCCATCGGGGTCGGCGGCCCTGACGCCGCGCTTCTGAAGCGCCCCCGCGGGGGACAAGGAAACTTGAGCCGCCCGGCGTTTCCTTGTGAGCGAAGCGCTACCGGAAAGGCCGGCTGAGGAACCTGGAGCCGCGCCAGCCGAAGCGCCATGGCACGTCCATCGCCCGGCTGATGCCGATGCGCGGCCCGCACACGACCGGCACCTGGCCACGGGGCGGCAGCACGCAAAACGGCGGTGAGTCCAGCGGCAGGCCGTCGTGGGCGCGCGTGATGCCCAGGGCCTGGCCCACGCGGCCGGGACCGGCGCACAGCAGGCGGTCGTCCGACATTCCGCGCCGCTCGCGCATGACCTCCAGACCCTGCAGCGGCTCCAGCGCGCGGATCAGCACGCCGGCGCCGTGCCCCGCTTCGCGGCACACGAGGTTCAGGCACCAGTGCAGACCATACGAGCGATACACGTAGGCGTGGCCGGGTGGGCCGAACATGCTTGCGTTGCGTGCAGTGGGGCCGGCATGGCTGTGCGAGGCCGGGTCCTTCCGGTCGTAGGCCTCGGTTTCCACGATGCGGCCGCCCACGCCGTCCACCAGCAGCAAGGCGCCGATGAGCCGGCTCGCGACCGTGGCGGAGTCGGCGGTGAAGTCGATGCCGGCCGCGTCGAGTCGGGGCCGGCCGGCGAGATGGCCGGGGTCGTCGAGCGCGAGCAAGACGCGCCGCCCTACCGCACGCCGTGCTGGTGGAACCACGCCTGCATGCGCTGCCAGCCGTCCTCGGCCGCCTCGCGGCGGTAGCTCGCACGGTAGTCGGCGTAGAAGGCGTGCGGCGCATCGGGGTACACCACCACCTGCGAGGCGCCGCCGGCCTGCCCCAGCCCCGTGCGCAGCTGCTCCACCTGATCGAGCGGGATGCTCGGGTCCTGCCCGCCGTACAGGCCGAGCACCGGGGCCTTCAGTTCGGCGGCCACGTCCAGCGGATGCCGCGGTTGCAGGCCGGTCTTGGGGCCGGTGAGGCGGCCGTACCAGGCCACACCGGCCTTCACGCGCGGCTGGTGGGCGCCATACAACCAGGTGATGCGGCCGCCCCAGCAGAAGCCGGTCACGCCGATGCGGGCCGGGTCGCCGCCGTGGGCGCAGGCCCAATCGAGCGCGGCGTCGAGGTCGGACATCACCTGGGCATCGGGCACGCGGGTGACGATCTTCTGGCGCAGTTCATCGATGTCGTCATAGCGCGAGGGATCGCCCTGGCGAAAGTACAGCTCGGGCGCGACAGCCAGGTAACCCAGCTTCGCGAGGCGCCGAGTGATGTCCTTGATGTGCTCGTGTAGGCCGAAGATCTCCTGCACCACCAGCACCACCGGGTGCGGCCCAGCGCCCTCCGGGGCCGATCGGTAGCCGGGCAGCGTGCCATCCTCCGTGGGGATGTGTATGTCTCCGGCGGCCAGTCTGGTGGTGTCGGTCTGGATGAGGTGGCCAGCCACCGGCTGCGCGGCGGCGGCAAAGGCAGAAAGAGGAGCGCGGTCGTTCATGGCCGTCGATCATCGCTCCTGGGAGGCCGAGGGA
>CBINBY010000026.1:0-52319 GCA_966248995.1 uncultured Burkholderiales bacterium
GTGTTACCCGCTAGTACCTGAAACTAGTGCGTCTACCAATTCCGCCACCTGGGCATCTCAGGAAGAATCGGATTCTATCATCAAAAAAAGTACTTCATATCAAACGACCACCTCTGCTGTCGGTACCGAGTTGATGAGCGAGGTGGAAGGCACGGTGCAAGGTCACCGCGATGGCCATGGATTCCTCGTCAGAGACGATGGCCAGCCCGACATCTATCTCTCTCCACAAGAGATGCGCGCGGTGCTCCACCGCGACCGTGTGAAGGCGCGCGTTATCCGGTACGACCGGAAGGGCCGACCCGAGGGACGCATCATCGAGATCCTCGAGCGGCGCAAGGCGCCGATCATCGGCAGGCTATTGCATGAGAACGGCATCTGGCTCGTGGCCCCGGAAGACCGTCGCTATGGCCAGGACATCATCGTGCCGAAGAACGCGATCGCCAATGCGACTGCGGGGCAGGTGGTCGCCATCGAACTCACCGAACTGCCCTCGCTGTACTCGCAACCCATCGGTCGCGTGACAGAAGTGCTAGGCGAGATCGACGATCCTGGGATGGAGATCGAGATTGCGGTACGCAAGTACGAGGTGCCGCATCGCTTCTCACCAGAAACGTTGGCGCAATCGGCGGCGCTGCCGGATCGCATTCGCGCGGCCGACTGGAAGCATCGCATCGATCTCACCGACGTTCCACTCGTCACCATCGACGGCGAAGACGCGCGTGACTTTGACGACGCAGTGTATTGCGAGGCAGCCAAGGTCGGGCGCGGGAAGGGGTGGCGCCTTGTGGTGGCCATCGCCGACGTGGGTCACTACGTGAAGTCTGGGGAGCCCATCGATGAGGACGCATATGAGCGAGCGACCTCGGTGTACTTCCCGCGCCGCGTCATCCCCATGCTGCCGGAGAAACTGTCCAACGGCCTGTGCTCGCTCAACCCGCATGAGGACCGGCTTGCAATGGTGTGCGACATGCTCGTCACCGCCGCGGGCGACATCCGCGCCTACCAGTTCTACCCGGCAGTGATCTGCTCGCATGCGCGCTTCACCTACACCGAGGTGGCTGCCATCCTGGGAAACACGCGCGGGCCTGAGGCAGCGAGGCGTCAGGACCTTGTGTCGCGGTTGCTCGATCTCAATGAGGTGTACCGAGCTCTGTTGAAAGCACGTGCCACGCGCGGTGCAGTCGACTTCGAGACCACCGAGACGCAGATCGTGTGCGACGAAAACGGTCGCATCGAGAAGATCCTGCCGCGCGTGCGCACGGAGGCCCACAAGCTGATCGAGGAGACGATGCTGGCCGCGAACGTGTGCGCGGCAGACTTCATCGCGGTGCATAAGCACCCCGCGCTGTATCGCGTGCACGAAGGGCCAACGCCGGAGAAGCGCACGCTGCTGCAAAGCTACTTGAAGGCGCTGGGTATCGGCCTCGCGGTGAGTGACGAGCCCACGCCCGCCGAGTTCCAGGCCATCGCGGAAGCCACCAAGGACCGGCCCGATGCCATGCAGATCCACACCATGCTGCTGCGCTCCATGCAGCAGGCGATTTACACGGCCACCAACAGCGGCCACTTCGGCTTGGCGTACGAGGCTTACACGCATTTCACCAGTCCAATTCGGCGCTATCCGGATCTGCTCGTGCATCGTGTGATCAAAGCGCTACTGCATGGCAAACGCTACCGCCTGAGCACTGGTCAGGTCGAAGATTCGCCTAAGGCCCGGGGGGGAGCCAAGGCGACCAAAGCGAGCGACCACGAAGTCGAGTCGTGGGAGTTGGCGGGTGCGCACTGCAGCGCCAACGAGCGCCGCGCTGACGAAGCCTCGCGCGATGTGGAGGCCTGGCTGAAGTGCCGCTACATGCGCGAGCACTTGGGCGAGGAGTATGCGGGCACCGTCACCGCGGTTACCGGCTTCGGGTTGTTCGTAACTCTGGACGCGTTGTATGTCGAGGGGCTCATCCATATCACCGAACTGGGCGGCGAGTACTACCGCTTCGATGAGATTCGACAGGAACTGCGTGGCGAGCGCACGGGGGTTCGCTATACGGTGGGCGCCAGAGTGCGCGTACAGGTGAGCCGCGTGGACCTCGACGGGCGCAAGATCGACTTCCGTATGGTTCGCGATGTGGGGGAAGAGGCGGCCCTCTTGCGCGCACGGCGTGAACGGTCCGTCGGTCGCTCGGCGATCGAGGAGCTAGCAGCTGTGAAGGAAACCGACCGGGCCGTGAAGGCGTCGGCCCAGGGCCGCGGGCGCAATGGTCCCGCCCGCGCGACACAACTTGGGCGAGGGGACAAGGGTGTGGCCCGCGCGTCCTCGGGAAAGGGGACGCGGCGCCGTTGACACGCAGGCGATGCCGGCGTGTCAAGGCTCGACGCGCATCGCCTCGACCAGGTCGGCTGCTCGCATTACCGGGGTACCGCAGGCGTCGGCCGCCGCGCCATGGAGGTAGGCGGCCGCGCATGCTGCCTGATGAGCGCTCGACACGGATGATGCGTTCCGCAGTTGAGCCCACAGCCCTCCGAGCCATCCCGCCAGGACGTCCCCGGTACCCGCCGTGGCGAGTGCCGCGTTGCCCGTGGGATTGATATGGGGCACCAAGCCGGGAGCTGCAATCACGGTACCCGAGCCCTTGAGGAGCACGACGCAGCCGAAATCGTCGGCCATGTCTTGCGCGGCGCCCAGCCGGTCGGCCTGTACCCTTGCCGTGTCGAAGGTCATCAGTCGAGCGGCCTCGAGAGGGTGCGGTGTGAGTACCGTCATTCGACCGCGATCGGCGCGCGCACGCAGCAACGTCTGCAGCTTGGGATCGCTTGCCACCGCGTTGAGCGCGTCCGCATCCAGCACTAGCCGGCCGGCGTGGCCAAGCAGTCTGGGAAGCGTTTCGCGCACCGCGTCTCCGCCGCCACAGCCGCACACCGCCGTGCTCAGCCGCAGCACGGGTTCGGGGCTGTGCCACCACTCCCGGCGGCACATGAGTTCGGGGCGAGCTGGGTCGAGCGGGAGCGCATGGGCGTCCAGCAAGCTCAGATAGGTGCGCCCGGCGCCCGCAGCCAGCGCAGCACGCGCTGCCAACAGAGCGGCCCCGGTCATGCCAGGTGCGCCTCCGACGATCGCCACATCACCAAAGCTGCCCTTGTGCTGCGCATGACTGCGCGCGGCCCTGGTGGCCGCTTGTCGGCCGGTGAGCCAGGCGTCGGGAGGGTGCGATGCGCGGTCCACCTGCAGGTCGTCGAACCATACGTTGCCTGCGAAGTCGCGCCCTTGCGCGGTGAACAGGCCCGGCTTGAGGGTCAGCAGCGTCAGCGTGTGTCGAGCGTGAACGCAGGCCTCGGACAGCGGCTGCCCGGTCCCTGCGTGCAACCCGGAGGGCAGGTCCACGGCCAGGATGGGACATGGAAGGTCATTGAGCTGGCCAATGAGCGTCGCCAGCGATTCGCTCGGCGGGCGGCTTGCACCGATGCCGAGCAACGCGTCGATCGCGAGGTCGACGTTGCCCACTTCTTTCGGTGCGTCGAAGCTCACGATCACGCCTGCGCTCTGCGCACGGTGCAGGGCGTCCGCTGCGTCGGGTGGCAGGCGGGAGGGGGCACCTGCCAGCGTCACGTCGACGTTCTTGCCGGCCGCGCGTAGGTGGATCGCAGCGTCGAGGCCGTCGCCCCCGTTGTTGCCCGGGCCGGCGGCGATCCACACACGCTGTGCATGCGGCGCGACCGCCAGGGCCAGGCGGGAAACCGCGCGGCCCGCCCGTTGCATCAGGGTATGGGGTGGCAGGCTTGCCGCGGACAAGGCTTCGATCTCGCGGGTGCTCTCCAATCGGAACACCGGCATGGAATGTTCGGGCGGGACGACTCGATGCATCGCAAGCCTTTCAGCGGAGCAGACGCTCCACGCCAAGGCCGGAAGTGTCCACCTCCGGCAGCCGCGATGCCATCAGGTCGGCCACCACGCGCGCCGAGCCGCAGGCCATGGCCCATCCGCTCGATCCGTGGCCCAGGTTCAGCCATATGCCCGTTAACCCGCTGGTTCCGAGCACTGGTGGCCCGTCCGGCAACATGGGGCGGGCGCCTTTCCAGTGCTGCGCCAAGTCCAGTCGGGCCACTCCGGGGAACCAATCCTGCAGCGCGTCGTAGAGCATCTGCAGCGCTGCCGGCTCTTGGCGTGTGGGCGAACCGCCTAGTTCTGTCACGCCCGCCACGCGAACGCGCGAGCCGAGCCGGCTGATGCTGATTTGCCGCCGTGCATCCAGCACGCCGGACCTTGGTGCGCGTTCGGTGTGGTCATGTCGCAGTGGTGCGGTGATGGAGTACCCGTATACCGAAGCCACGGGCAGTCGCACTCCCAGCGGAGCCAGTAGGTTGCCACTGCGCACGCCGGCGCACAGCACTACCGCGTCAAACGTCTCGATGGCAGGCTCGACCAGCAGCGATGAGGCAAACAGCCCGTCCTCCCGCACCGAATCCATGCCTCCCATGCGAGCCCCGGGCGGTTGGGTCGTAGCCGGCCGCACCTGGACCTGAGGCCGAGTGCCGGGCAGCAGCCGGTCGACCTCGGTGTGGAAGCGAAACCGCACGCCACGGGCCTGGGCCTCCTGGCGCATCAGCACTGCGAACTGCCGGGAGTTGCCGACCTCGTCATCGGGAAAGTGGATGCCCGAATGCAGCGCCATGCCGTCGTGCAATCCCGATTCGATATGCGCACAGCCGGCTGCGTCGAGTACCTCGCACCGCACACCTTGTTCGGCGAGCAGCGCGAGCCCTGGCTGCGCGCGCGACAACTCGCCCGCATCGCGAAGCAGTACCAGGAAGCCTTGGGTACGCTCGTACTCGAGCTTCAACTGGTCAGTCAGTTGGCGCAGACGCTCGCGGCTGTACAGGGCAAGTCCTTGCATGCCGGCGCGGCGCGCTAGGTGGGCAGGAGCGCGGGAGGCGCTCCACGAGCGCCATAGCCAGCGGATGAGGGCGCTGTCCAGTGCGAAGTGCAGTCGCACCGGCGAGCGCTGGTCCCACAGCGCGCGCAGCATCTGGCCGAATGTTTCGAGTGTTGCCCAGGGCATGACGCAGCCTGGTGCGACCACACCTGCATTGGCAAAGCCCGCTTCCGCCGCTACGCTGCCGCGGCGCTCGAACACCGTGACTTCGTGGTCATCGCTCGCCAGCTCGAATGCGGTGACGACGCCGACCACCCCGGCGCCCACAACGGCGATGCGCACGTCAAGCCCTTGCCGTGTCGAGGGCGGATTCGATCGTCAGCGCCGCGTCCAGCACGGTGTCGTCCTGCAGCGCATGGCTCCACACCATGAGGCCCACTGGCATCTCGCCCGGGCGGTGGCAGGGCAGGGAGACCGCGCAGCCATCGAGCATGTTGACCACCGATGGATTGCGCAGCAGCAGTGCATTGGTCGAGAAGAAAGCAGCATCACTCGAATGCAACTCCTCCATGGGGGGGGCAACGATGGGTACCGTGGGGCTGAGCATCGCGTCATAGCGTGAGGTGGTGCGCTCCATCTCGACGATCCAGTCAGAGCGCGCTTGCATCAGCTCGATGTAGTCGGCTGCGCTCATTTGCTCACCGCGCCGTATCCGCGAGGCCACGCGCGGGTCGTACTCGGCTTCCCGCGCCGTCAGGCGCAGGCGATGCGCCGACCAACTCTCTGCGGATGCAAACGTGCCGGCAGCCTGCATGCGGGCCAGCGAGGCGGTTTCCTTCAACTCGATCTCCTCGATGTGCGCACCAGCCGCACGCAGTGTCCGCATCGCACGTTCGAACGCCGAGGCCACCCGCAGGTCCATGCGGTCCAGCAGCACAGACGTCGGCACCGCCAGGCGCAGCAGGTGCAGCGGGCGGCCGCACAATCGCACGCGGCGTTTTGCGAGTACCTCGTGCAGCAGCACGGTGTCGCGCACCGAGCGGGTGATCGCACACACTGTGTCCAGCGTGGTTGACAGCGGGATGCATCCCGCCGTCGACGTAAGTCTCGCCGTGTTCTTGTAGCCTACGAGGCCCTGAAGGGCGGCGGGGATGCGAATGGAGCCGCCGGTGTCCGAGCCGAGCGCCGCCCATGCCGCACCGGTGGCTACCGAAACCGCCCCACCCGAGGTCGAGCCGCCGGGGATACGACTCATAGAGTCGATCGTTGCGGTGACAGGATTGGGCGGCGTGGGGTGGTGCGGGTTGAGGCCCACTCCCGAGAAGGCGAACTCCGTCATGTGGGTATGGCCGACAAGGGCCGCTCCCGCCGCGCGCAGCCGCCCCACCGCTGCGCTATCGCTTTCAGCGGGGGCTGCGTCTGCCAGCACGCGCGAGCCGGCCGTGGTGGGCTGGCCCTGAACATCGAACAGGTCCTTCACGCTCACGGCCAAGCCTGCCAGCACAGGCAGCGGCGCGCCGGCGGCGAACTGTGCATCAACTGCTTGCGCCGCCGCGCGGGCCATCGGATCAAAGCGGCGGATGAATGCGAGGTGCGCCGCTGGGCCATCGGCCGCGACGAGCGCGAGGTCCAGCAACTGCACGGCGCTGCGGCGCCCGGACCTGATCTGTTCGCGAGCGGCCAAGAGGTCGGGAATCATCGGGCTTGATATACTCGACGGGTTTATCCGGCAGCCGGCTCGCAAAAGGCGCGGCTGTCGGATGAACAAATCGCGAGCCCGGCTGCTGAGAGGTGTTGCAGGTGCGTCGAAGTCATCGACTTGCATCGGCAATTCGTGCCGGATTCTAGACACAACCTTCGGAGTTCCCATGATCGTCAGCATGCGTGAAATGCTGGAAGCAGGTGTTCATTTCGGACACCAAACGCGCTTCTGGAATCCCAAGATGGCCCCTTACATCTACGGCCATCGCAACAAGATCCATATCATCAATCTCGAGAAGACGCAGCCGCTTTTCGAGGAAGCCATGAAGTTCGTGCGTCAGCTGGCAGCACGTCGCGGCACCGTCCTCATGGTCGGCACCAAGCGTCAAGCTCGCGAAGTCATTTCGCAGGAAGCCCGCCGTGCCGGGATGCCCTACGTCGACCAGCGGTGGCTTGGCGGCATGCTGACCAACTTCAAGACGGTCAAGGGTTCGCTCAAGCGCCTGAAGGACATGCAAGCCCAGGCGGAGGCCGGTGCCGATACCCGCACCAAGAAGGAACAGCTGATGTTCGAGCGCGAACTCGCCAAGCTGGAAAAGGACATCGGTGGCATCCAGGATATGAACGCGCTGCCTGACGCGTTGTTCGTCATCGACGTGGGTTACCACAAGATCGCTATCGCGGAGGCCAACAAGCTCGGCATCCCGGTGGTGGGCATCGTTGACTCCAACCACTCGCCCGAGGGCATCGACTACGTCATTCCGGGCAACGACGACTCGTCCAAGGCGGTGGCCCTGTATGCCCGTGCCGTGGCTGATGCCGTGCTTGAAGGCAAGGCCAATGCCACCAACGAGCTGGTCCAGTCTGTGGCTGGCGAGGGTGACGAATTCGTGGAAGTCAACGAGGCGGCCTGATGCGCCCGCCCCGCTCACTGAACAAGTGAGTCGAACAAGGGGGCTGTGAGCCCCCTTTTTTCAACCGATTCACCGCCTTCCAGCCTTGTGGCTGCAAGGCGGTTCCTGATCCGATGGAGAAGACAAGCATGGCTGCAATCACCGCAAGCATGGTCGCCGAACTGCGCGCCAAGACCGATGCGCCGATGATGGAGTGCAAGAAGGCCCTCACCGAGGCCGGCGGCGACATGGGCAAGGCAGAGGAAATTCTACGAGTGAAGCTGGGCAGTAAGGCCGGCAAGGCGGCTTCGCGCATCACTGCCGAGGGCGTGGTGGCTGCCTTCGTGGAGGGTGCCACCGGCGCGCTGGTGGAAGTCAACTGCGAAACTGACTTCGTGTCGAAGAACGACGCGTTCCTCGCCTTCGCCAAGGCGGTGGCCGAGCTCGTCGCCAAGCACAACCCGTCCGACGTGCCCGCTGTCGCCGCGCTGCCCTACTCTCAGGACGGTTTCGGCCCGACGGTCGAAGACGTACGCAAGGGCCTGATCGGCAAGATCGGCGAAAACATGGCCGTGCGCCGCTTCAAGCGCTATACCGGCGGCGGCAAGCTGGCCAGCTACCTGCACGGCACACGCATCGGCGTGATGGTGGAGTTCGAGGGTGACGATGTCGCTGCCAAGGACGTCGCCATGCACGTGGCTGCGATGAAACCGGTGGCGCTGTCTTCGGCTGACGTGCCGGCCGACCTGGTGGACAAGGAGCGCTCCATTGCTCAGCAGAAGGCGGCCGAGTCGGGCAAGCCGGGCGAAATTGTGGCCAAGATGGTCGAAGGCTCGGTGCAGAAGTTCTTGAAGGAGGTGAGCCTGTTCGACCAGCCCTTCGTCAAGAACGACAAGCAGACCGTCGAGCAGATGCTCAAGGCCGCAAGCACCACAGTGAAGGGCTTCACGCTGTACGTGGTGGGCGAGGGCATCGAGAAGCGTGCGGACGACTTTGCTGCCGAGGTGGCCGCTCAAGTGGCGGCCGCCAAAGGCGCGTGACGCCCGTTGACAGGGCGCCGAGGGTGGTTTGCCCTCCGGCGAATTAGACTTCCGCAAGACAAGAGATCCGGCCAAAGGAGCCCAGCCAATGCCCGCGTACAAGCGCATCCTCCTTAAACTGTCCGGCGAGGCGCTGATGGGCGACGATGCCTACGGCATCAATCGCGCCACAATCGTGCGTATCGTGCGAGAGGTGCAGGAGGTCACGCAACTCGGCTGCGAGGTGGCAATCGTCATCGGTGGAGGAAACATCTTCCGCGGCGTGGCGGGGGGCTCCGTGGGCATGGATCGCGCCACCGCCGACTACATGGGCATGCTGGCCACGGTGATGAATTCGCTGGCACTGGCCGACACCATGCGTCAGGAAGGCATGACGGCCCGCGTGATGTCTGCGATCAATATCGAGCAGGTCGTCGAGCCGTATGTGCGGCCCAAGGCATTGCAGTATCTCGAAGAGGGTAAGGTGGTGGTTTTTGCCGCCGGCACCGGCAATCCCTTCTTCACCACCGATACCGCGGCTGCGCTGCGAGGTGCGGAAATCGGCGCGCAAATCGTGCTGAAGGCCACGAAGGTCGATGGTGTCTATTCTGCTGACCCGAAGAAGGATGCTGCGGCCACCCGCTACAGCCACATCACTTTCGACGAGGCGATTACACGCAATCTGCAGGTGCTGGACGCTACCGCATTCGCCCTGTGCCGAGACCAGAAGTTGCCCATCAAGGTGTTCAGCATCTTCAAGCCGGGTGCGCTGCGCCGCGTGGTGCTCGGCGAGGACGAAGGGACTCTCGTTCACGTTTGACGGCAGGGAAATGACCATGAGCATTGCCGAAATCAAGAAGACCGCCGAGGCCAAGATGGGTCGCTCCATCGAGGCGTTGAAGACCGAACTGCACAAGGTGCGCACCGGCCGGGCGCACCCCGGCATCCTGGACCAGGTGCATGTGGAGTACTACGGCTCCATGGTGCCCATCAGCCAGGTGGCGAACGTGTCTCTGCTGGATGCGCGCACGATCAGCGTGCAGCCGTGGGAGAAGGGCATGGGGGCCAAGATCGAGAAGGCCATTCGGGAAAGCGATTTGGGCCTTAACCCGTCGGCACAGGGCGACCTCTTGCGTGTGCCGATGCCGCCCCTCACCGAAGAGCGCCGGCGCGAATTGACGAAGGTCGTGCACCGCGAAGGCGAGGACGCGAAAGTGGCTGTGAGGAACATCCGTCGCGATGCCAACGAACATGCGAAGAAGCTGCTCAAGGACAAGCAGATCGGCGAGGATGAGGAGCGTCGTTCGTTGGACGATCTGCAGAAGCTGACGGATCGCACCATCGCTGAGATCGACCGGATGGTCTCAGCGAAGGAGGCCGAGATCATGGCGGTTTAAGCGACGCTGCCGGCCTGCAGATGTCCGACCGAAGTTCCGTGTCCTCATCGTCTGCGCTTCCGCGCCACGTGGCCATCGTCATGGATGGCAATGGCCGCTGGGCGCGCAAGCGTTTCATGCCGCGATTCTTCGGCCACAAAGCGGGTGTTGATTCGCTGGTGAAGACGGTGCTTGCCTGCGCCGACCGTGGCATCGAGTACCTCACCGTCTACGCGTTCTCGTCCGAGAATTGGAAGCGGCCCACCGAGGAGGTGACCGGCCTCATGGGGCTGGTGCTCGTGGCGGTGGCAAAGTACCTCACCAAACTGGCCGATCATGGCGTTCGCATCCGTATCGTGGGCGATCGCAACCAGGTCTCCGACAAGTTGCGCGCGGCCTGGGAGCAGGCCGAGTCGCTCACTTGGCAGAACGAGCGCATCACCCTGTCGGTGTGCTTCAACTACGGAGGGCGCTGGGACATCGTGCAGGCCTGCAAGCGCGCGATGTCCGATGGCATGGCTCCCGAGGGTCTGAACGAAGAAACGCTGGCCCGCTACATGGCGCTGAGCTACGCGCCGGATCCGGACCTTTTCATCCGCACCGGCGGCGAGCTTCGGGTTAGCAACTTTCTGCTATGGCAGGCGGCGTACTCGGAGCTGGTGTTCACCGATTGTCTGTGGCCCGATTTCGGCGAGGCTGCTTTGGACGCGGCGTTGGCAGAGTATTCCCGTCGCGATCGCCGGTTTGGCGGGGTCAAGGACGCCCTCTCGTCCGAGGCACAACAGGCGTGATGTTTGGGATGTTGAAGCAGCGCGTCATCACCGCCATCGTGCTGCTGGGCGTCCTGCTGCCTGCGCTGCTTGCGCCCATGGCTTGGCCCTTCGCAGTGCTGACACTCGCGGTGATCGGTGCTGCCGGGTGGGAGTGGGCTCGCCTGAATGGCATGACCGGCAATCCGGCCTTAGCTCTGGGTGTCGCTGTGGTGGGGGTGTGCGGTGCTGCGCTGTGGGGCGGTTGGTCTGGCACCGCGCCCGCGGCCGCTTGGTGGATGGCGACCGTGGTCTGGGTACTGGGCGCTGGCTGGGCTCTGCGGGTCGGGCCCGCAGGGTGGCCCGCGCTGTCTCGCACGCTGCGCGCCGGGCTCGGCCTGATCGGCTTGTGGACCGCGTGGCTGGCCCTCGCCAATGCGAAAGCGGCCGGAATCAACTTCATCCTCTCCATTTTTTGCCTCGTCTGGGCTGCGGACATCGCTGCGTATTTCGGGGGGCGCAGCTTCGGTCGGCGGAAACTGGCACCTGCCATCAGCCCGGGCAAGAGCTGGGAGGGCGTATGGAGCGGCATGGCGGGCGTGCTGGTACTCGCGGGCCTGTGGCTCGCGGCCGACCGTGCGTTCGCCGTCGACTCCGCCAGCCTCTATACACGGCTGGCGTCGCGTCTGGGAGTGGTCGGCATGGCAGTGGCACTGGTGTTCCTGGCCGGTATGAGCGTCGTGGGCGACCTCATGGAATCGCTGGTCAAGCGCAGCGCCGGGGCCAAGGACAGTAGCCGGCTCTTGCCCGGGCACGGCGGCGTGCTGGATCGCATCGATGCCTTGCTGCCGGTGTTTCCGTTGGCGCTAGCGATCAGTTCTCTTTGAGTGACTCCATGAACACCGTGCAGCGCGTGTGCATCCTCGGCTCCACCGGCTCGATCGGTGTCAACACACTCGATGTGGTGTCGCGCCATCCTGAGCGTTTCCAGGTCGTCGCGCTGACAGCGCACAGCCGCATGGAACAGCTGTTCGCCCAGTGCATGCACTGGCGACCCCGGTATGCCTCGGTGTCGGAGCCAGCACAGGCTTCCGCGCTGCAGCGGCGGCTGCGAGATGCCGGTTCCAGTACGGAGGTGCTGCATGGCGCCCGGGCGCTGTGCGAGCTGGCTGCTCACCCGGACGTGGACACGGTCATGGCCGCCATCGTGGGGGCAGCCGGCCTGTCGTCGTGCCTGGCCGCTGCGCGGGCCGGCAAGCGCCTGCTGCTGGCCAACAAAGAGGCGCTGGTGGTGGGAGGGGCGCTGTTCATGCAGGCGGTAGGCGAGGGCGGGGCCACGCTGTTGCCCATCGACAGCGAGCATTCGGCCATCTTCCAGTGTTTGCCCGAAGACCGCGCCCAATGGCACGCGAGGATCGATCACATCGTACTCACCGCCTCGGGGGGGCCGTTTCGCCAGCGCGACCCTGCCACGCTGAATGCAGTGACCCCGGATGAGGCTTGCGCCCATCCCAACTGGGTGATGGGGCGCAAGATTTCCGTCGATTCAGCGACGATGATGAACAAGGCACTCGAAATCATCGAGGCACGCTGGCTGTTCGATCTGCCTCCGGAGCGGTTGCGCGTGGTGATCCACCCGCAAAGCATCGTGCATTCGATGGTGGTGTGCCGCGATCACTCGGTTCTTGCGCAGCTCGGCACGCCGGACATGCGGGTGCCCATCGCATACGGCCTGTCGTTTCCAGAGCGCATCGAGTCCGGCGCGACCCCGCTCGATTTCACCCGATTGGCGGATCTTTCGTTCCAGGCGCCAGACCATGCCCGCTACCCGGGGTTGCAGCTCGCGTGGGACACCTTGCGGGCAGTGCCCGGCAGCACCGCCGTGCTCAATGCCGCGAACGAGGAGGCCGTGGCGGCCTTCCTTGCAGGAACCATCCGTTTCGACCAGGTTCACAGCGTGAACGCCGGCACACTGGAGTCGGTGTCCATCGCCGCTGGCGAGGCAGCCAGCGTCGAGGGCCTCATGGCGCTTGACGCGCGGGCACGCCGGCAGGCCCTGCAACACGTCCAGCGGGTCGCCACATGATTACCGTTTTCGCCTTCATCCTCACGCTCGGCGTTCTCATCGTCATCCACGAGTACGGGCATTACCGGGTGGCCGTTGCCTGCGGGGTCAAGGTGCTGCGCTTCTCGGTAGGGTTCGGTCGCCCCCTGTGGCGGCGCCAGGCCACACCTGACAGCACGGAGTTCGTGGTGTCCGCGTTGCCCCTGGGCGGCTACGTCAAGATGCTCGACGAGCGCGAGGGCCCGGTGGCCGCGGAGGAGCGCCACCGCGCTTTCAACCGCAAGCCGCTTCTCCAACGCATGGCTATCGTGGTGGCGGGGCCGCTGGCGAACATCGTGCTCGCGGTGGTGCTCTATGCCGCGTCCAACTGGATCGGCATCGATGAGCCGAAGGCGGTACTGGGCGCCCCGGCTGCAGGCAGCCTGGCCGAGCAGGCTGGTGTGCGCTCTGGCGATTGGGCTCGCGCGGTGTCGACCGATGGGGCCGAGTGGCAAGAAGTGCGTTCCATGACCGACCTGCGCTGGTCCATCACGCAGGCCGTACTGCATGGTGAACCGCTTCATGTACGGGTGTCCGATGCCCGCGGCCACGCAGAGCGCGACGTCATGCTGCCGCTGCACACGCTCGGATCCAAGGAGCTCGATGCCGAGCTGATGCGTCGTATCGGCCTTGGCCAGACCTATACCGAGCCGGTGATTGACCGCGTCCAGGGTGGCGGGCCTGCAGCCCAGGCGGGCCTCATGCCAGGTGACCGGGTCCTGCGCGTGAATGGACGCGCGATCGAAGACCGTTCCGCGCTGCTTGACGCCATACGCGGCAGCGTGGTGGGCGAGGAGGAGCCTGCCACGATGACCTGGCTCGTGGAGCGCGCCGGCAGCACTGTCGAGCTCGCCGTGAAGCCGCGCGCTGTGGGCGAAGGCGACAAGCGCATTGGCCGTATCGAGGCGTACATCGGTCGACCACCAGAGACGGTGCTCGTGCGCTACGGCGTCGTCGAAGGGTTGTCGCAGGCCGTGTCGCGCACCTGGGAGATGTCGACGCTCACGCTGAAGATGCTGGGGCGCATGCTCATCGGCGAAGCTTCACTGAAGAACCTCAGCGGGCCACTCACCATTGCGGACTATGCCGGCCAGTCGGTGCAGCTCGGCCTCGCTTACTACCTCGGCTTCCTCGCGGTGGTGAGCGTGAGCCTGGGAGTCCTGAACCTTCTTCCGCTGCCGATGCTCGATGGCGGGCACCTGATGTACTATCTTTTCGAAGCGGTGACGGGGCGGCCGGTCTCCGAGCAGTGGCTGGAGTGGCTGCAGCGGGGTGGAGTGGCCATCATGCTTGTCATGATGTCCCTCGCCCTCTACAACGACGTGGCCCGCCTCCTGGGCCTCCACTGACCTCCCGGAATGCGTGTCACTACTCGCCTGACTTCCTTTCGCCCTGCCGTTCTATCCCTCGTCCTCGCTGCTGTGCTGCAAGTCCACACTGCAGCTGCGGTCGAGCCGTTTCCGCTGAAGGACATCCGTGTCGAAGGGCTGCAGCGCACCGATGCCGGCACGGTCTTCGCCGCGTTGCCTTTCCGCATAGGGGACACCTACAACGACGAGAAGGGCGCGGCAGCGCTGCGTGCCCTTTTCGCTACCGGCTTGTTCAAGGACGTGCGCCTCGAAGTGACCGACGGAGTGGTGATCGTCATCGTCGAGGAGCGCCCCATCATCTCGTCGATCGACTTCCGAGGTTTGAAGGAGTTCGACAAGGACACGCTGATCAAGTCACTCAAGGACTTCGGGATCGGCGAAGGGCTGCCCTTCGACAAGGCTTTGGCCGATCGCGCCGAGCAGGAGCTCAAGCGCCAGTACCTGACGCGCAGCCTGTATGGCGCCGAGGTCGTGACCACCGTGACGCCGCTCGAGCGCAATCGGGTCAATGTCACTTTCACGATTACCGAGGGTAGCGCGGCGCGCATTCGCGAGATTCGCATCGTCGGCAACAAGGCGTTCTCGGAGGGCACGCTCAAGGGGTTGTTCGAGCTGAACGAAGGTGGCTGGCTCAACTGGTATACGAAAGCGGACCGGTACTCCCGAACCAAGCTCAATGCCGACCTGGAGACGCTGCGCGCCTACTACCTCAACCGCGGCTACCTCGAGTTCAACGTCGACTCCACGCAGGTGTCGATCTCGCCGGACAAGCAGGACATCACCATCACCATCCATGTCACGGAGGGCCAGCCCTACACGGTGACCGCGGTGAAGCTCGAGGGCGACTATCTCGGCAAGGAAGAAGACTTCAAGACGCTGGTGACCGTCCGTCCCGGCGAGCCCTACCGGGCCGAAGCCGTGGCCGATACCACGCGGGCGTTTGTGGATCGCTTCGGCACGTTTGGCTATGCATTCGCACGGGTCGAGCCGCGCACGGACATCGATCGCGCGACAGGTCAAGTGGTGCTCACGCTGGCCGCGGAGCCGCAGCGACGCGTGTACGTGCATCGCATCAACGTGGCTGGCAACACGCGCACTCGGGACGAGGTCATCCGCCGCGAGTTCCGGCAGTTCGAGTCGTCGTGGTATGACGGCCGCAAGATCAAGCTTTCGCGCGATCGCGTCGACCGTCTCGGCTTCTTCAGCGAAGTGGAGATTGAGACGAACGAGGTGCCGGGCACGCCCGATCAGGTGGACCTCACGATGAACGTGAAGGAGAAGCCGACGGGTAACCTGCTCATCGGGGCCGGCTTCTCGAGCGCCGACAAGCTGTCGTTCACAGCCTCCATCAAGCAGGAGAACGTCTTCGGCTCCGGCAACTACCTGGGCCTGGAGCTCAACACCAGCCGATCCCAGCGCACGCTGATCCTGTCGACCGTGGATCCGTACTTCACCATCGACGGGATCTCCCGGGCGCTGGACGTGTCATACCGCACAGTCAAGCCGCTCAACAGCCAAGGCGAGGAGTACGAACTTGTCATTCCTGGGGCATCGATCCGCTTCGGCGTGCCGTTCAGCGAGTTGGACACGGTGTTCTTCGGTGCCGGCGTCGAGCAAACCGAGATCAAGGGCGACGTGGCGCTGCCCGAAAGCTACTTCCGCTACCGCGCGCAGTTCGGGGCGAAAAGCACGACCGTGCCGTTGACCATCGGCTGGGCCCGTGATGGCCGCGACAGCGCCCTTGTGCCCACGGCAGGCCGCTACCAGCGCGTCAACCTGGAAGCCGGCCTCCTCGGAGACGCCCGCTACCTGCGTGCGAACGCACAGGTACAGCAGTACGTGCCGCTCACGCGGCGCTTCACGCTCGGGCTGAACGCCGAGCTGGGCTGGGGCAAGGGTCTGCAGGGCAAGCCATTTCCCATCTTCAAGAGTTTCTATGGCGGCGGCCTGGGTACGGTGCGAGCCTTCGACCAGGGTTCGCTGGGCCCGGTGGATGTGATCGGGGCCTATATCGGGGGCAACCGCCGCTTCAATGCGAATGCGGAGCTGTACCTGCCGATCCCCGGCACGGGCAACGATCGCACGTTGCGCTGGTTCACCTACTTGGACATGGGCAACGTCTGGGGCGAGCAGGACAAGGTCACTTTGGAGAGCCTGCGTGCCTCTGCGGGGTTGGGCCTGAGCTGGATCTCGCCGGTCGGCCCTCTCAAGCTCAGCTACGGCACCCCGATCCGCAAGCGGCCCGAAGATAGAATCCAGCGTCTTCAATTCCAGATCGGAACCGCCTTCTGATGAAAGCAGCACTTGCAACGTTGGCGACCGCACTGGCCGTGTCCGCGGCGGCGGCCGCGCAGGCCCAGGAACTGAAGATCGGCTACGTCAACAGCGACAGGGTGCTGCGCGACGCTGCTCCCGCGAAAGCGGCGCAGGCCCGGCTGGAGGTGGAGTTCACCAAGCGAGAGCGTGATCTCAACGATCAAGCCGCGAAGCTGAAGTCGGCGGCCGACAAACTCGAGAAGGAAGCGCCGACGCTGGCCGAATCCGAGCGCACACGCCGCCAGCGCGAGCTCGTCGAGCAGGACCGAGACTATCAGCGCAAAAAGCGCGAGTTTCAGGAAGATCTAAACACACGCAAGAACGAGGAGCTGGCGCAGGTGGTCGAGCGCGCCAACCGCGTCATCAAGCAGATCTTCGAGGCGGAGAAGTACGACCTCATCCTGCAGGAGGCCGTGTTTGCCGGCCCGCGTGCGGACATCACCGACAAGGTGATCAAGGCCCTCAACGCGCAAGGCGGCAAGTGATTGCCCTGTGCCGAACACACCTGACTTCGCGCTTGGCGAAATCGCCTCCCACCTTGGCGGTGAACTGATCGGTGATCCGGGCCTGCGCATCACGCGCATCGGCCCGCTCGAGAGCGCCACGCCTTCGACCATTTCGTTTCTCTCCAACCCGCGGTATGAGCCGCAGCTTGCGCAATCGAACGCTGGCTGCGTGATCGTTGCCCCCGCGATGCGGGATGCTGCCGCAGCACGTGGCGCAGCCATCGTGTTGCCCGATCCGTACCTGGGTTTCGCGCGGCTCACGCAGTGGTGGGCTGCACGCACGCGGCCTGACGTGGCCCACGGCGTGCATCCCAGCGCGGTGATCGATCCCGGTGCGATGCTGGGCGAAGGCGTGTCCGTGGGCCCGCTGGCGGTGGTGGAGGCGGGCGCGCATATCGGCGTAGGCGCGGTGATCGGCGCGCAGGCCTTTGTAGGTGCCGGTGCGGTGGTGGGGGAGTTCACGCGGCTCGCACCGCGCGTGGTGATCGGTGCGGGGTGCCGCATAGGCACCAGAGGCCTCCTGCACAGCGGCGTGGTGATCGGTGCGGACGGCTTCGGATTCGCGCCTTCCGAGGGGCGCTGGGAAAAGATCGAGCAGCTGGGCGCGGTGTGCATCGGCGACGATGTGGAGATCGGCGCGAACACCTGTATCGACAGGGGCGCGCTGGACGACACCGTGATCGAAGACGGGGTGAAGCTCGACAACCTGATCCAGATCGGTCACAACGTGCGCATCGGCGCGCACACCGCGATGGCGGGCTGCGTCGGCGTGGCTGGCAGCGCCGTGATCGGTGCTCATTGCACGGTGGGCGGGGGCGCTGTGGTGCTGGGTCACCTCAGGCTGGCCGACCACGTGCACATCTCGGCGGCCTCTGTGGTGATGCGTTCCATCCACAAGCCGGGGCTGTACAGCGGCGTGTTTCCCATCGATGAGAATCCCGCCTGGGAAAAGAACGCCGCAACGCTGCGGCAATTGCATGCGCTGCGAGAGCGCATACGGGCGCTGGAGGCGCTCGCCAAGAAGACACCATGATGGACATACACCAGATCCTCAAGAAGCTGCCTCACCGTTATCCCTTTCTGCTGGTCGATCGCGTGACGGAGCTCGAAAAGGGACAGCGCATCAAGGCGCTCAAGAACGTGACGATCAATGAGCCGTTCTTTGTGGGCCATTTCCCGCACCGCCCCGTCATGCCGGGCGTGCTCATGCTTGAAGCGTTGGCCCAGACGGCAGCGCTGCTGTCGTTCGATGCCGTGGACAAGAGCGCCGACGACAAGACGGTCTACTACTTCGCCGGCATTGATGGCGCGCGTTTCAAGCGGCCGGTGGAGCCGGGCGACCAGCTCGTGCTGGAGGTTTCGCTGATCCGCTCGAAATCGGGCATCTTCAAGTTCAATGGGCGAGCGACCGTCGACGGCGAACTGGCCGTGGAAGCGGAGCTCATGTGCACGATGCGCACGGTCGACTGACATCGCCCATGGCAAACATCCATCCCACTGCGATCATCGAGCCCGGCGCGCAGCTGGGCGAGAACGTTACGATCGGCCCGTACACGATCATCCGCGCCCAGGTGAGCATCGGCGAGGGGACGAGCGTGGGTCCCCACTGCGTAATCGAGGGCCACACGACCCTCGGGCGGGACAACCGAATCTTTCAGTTCTGCTCGCTGGGCGCCATGCCGCAGGACAAGAAGTACGCGGGGGAACCCACGCGCCTGGAGATCGGCGACCGCAACACGATCCGCGAGTTCTGCACCTTCAACCTCGGCACCGCGCAGGATGTGGGCGTCACCCGGCTGGGCGACGACAACTGGATCATGGCTTACGTGCATCTCGCGCACGATTGTCAGGTGGGCAGCCGGACCATCTTCGCCAACAACGCCGCGCTTGCCGGGCATGTGCATGTGGGCGACTGGGTGATCCTGGGTGGCTTTACGCAGGTCCACCAGTTCGTGAAGATCGGCGCGCACGCGATGGCGGGCATGGCCACCGCGCTGTCGCAGGACGTACCGCCCTATGCCATGGTCAATGGCAATCCCGCGCAGGCGCGAGGCATCAATGTCGAGGGCCTGCGCCGGCGGGGCTTCTCCGGTGAGCGCATCGGTGCCATCAAGCAGATGCACCGGCTGTTGTACCGCCAGGGTCTCACGCTGGAAGAGGCCCGCAAGGCCATCGACGGCCTGGCCCAAGGCGCGCCCGAGGCAGCCGACGACGTGGCGCTGATGTCCGGTTTCCTGGCGCAGTCGACGCGGGGCATCGTCCGTTGACCGGCCGCGTGGCCGAGGAGCGCTCACCTCGCCTGGGCATGGTGGCGGGCGAGGCTTCGGGCGATCTGCTCGCCGGCCTGCTGCTGGGCGGCCTGAAGGCGCGTTGGCCGGGGCTCGCGAGCGCGGGCATCGGGGGGCCGAAGATGGTGGCCGAGGGTTTCGAGGCCTGGTGGTCGCATGAAAAGCTCGCCGTGCGCGGCTATGTCGAGGTGCTCAGGCATTACCGCGAGATCGCGGGCATCCGCGATCGGCTCGGCGAGCGCCTGCTCAGGGAACGTCCCGATGCCTTCATCGGGGTGGACGCGCCCGACTTCAACCTGGGCCTGGAAGCGAAGCTCAAGGCAGCGGGCATCAAGTCGATCCACTTCGTGAGCCCGTCCATCTGGGCCTGGCGCGGCGAGCGCATCAAGAAGATTGCTCGCTCGGTGGATCACATGCTGTGCCTGTTCCCTTTCGAGCCGGCACTGTACAAGGCCGAGGGGATTGCCGCCACCTATGTCGGCCACCCGCTGGCCGACACCATCCCGCTGGAGGTGCCGCGCGCAGCGGGACGCGAGACGCTGGGCTTCGGTGCCGATGAGGTGGTGGTGGCGCTGCTGCCGGGCAGCCGCCGCTCGGAGATCCAGTACATCGCGCCGCGCCTGCTGGAGGCGGCTGCGCACATGCACCGGCGGCGGCCCGAGCTGCGCTTCGTGCTGCCGGTCGTGCCCGGCTTGCGTGGCATGGTCGAGCCTCTGTTGGCCCGGCACGCCGCAGGAGTCATGGTGCAGCTCGCGGACGGCCGTTCGCACGAGACGCTGGCCGCTTGCGATGTGGCACTGGTGGCCAGCGGCACGGCCACGCTGGAGGCGGCGCTCTTCAAGCGACCCATGGTCATCGCCTATCACATGCACTGGCTGAGCTGGCGGATCATGAAGCGCATGAAGTACCAGCCCTGGGTCGGCCTGCCCAACATCCTGTTGCGCGACTTCGCGGTGCCGGAGCTCTTGCAGGACGAAGCCACTCCCGCGAAACTCGCGCACGCCGCGCTGGCCTGGCTCGACGATCCCGCACGTTGCGATGCCGTGGCCGCGCGCTTTCAGGCGCTGCATCAGGAACTGCGCCGCAACACCGCCCTGGCCGCTACCCATGCCATCGAGAAAGTCCTCGCCGCGTAACGACAGCCTGACCCGACAGCTCGGGCTGAGCTTCGACGTGCCGGGGCTGGTGGCCGGCGTGGACGAGGCAGGCCGGGGCCCGTTGGCCGGGCCGGTGGTGGCCGCGGCCGTCATCCTGGACGAGACAAAGCGCATCCGGGGGATCAAGGATTCCAAGGTGCTTACGCCGCTGGCGCGCGAGCGGCTGTACGACGAGATCCGTGCCAAGGCGCTGTGCTGCTCGGTAGCGGAGGCGAGCGTGGAGGAAATCGACACGCTCAACATCCTGCAGGCCACCTTGCTGGCCATGCGGCGCGCGGTGGAAGGGCTGCGGCTGAAGCCGGCCAAGGTGCTGGTCGACGGCAATCAGCTGCCGGTGCTGCGCATCCACACCGAAGCGGTGATCGATGGCGATGCCAAGGTGAAGTCCATTTCGGCCGCCTCCATCCTGGCCAAGGTGCATCGCGACCGGCTGTGCCTGCAGCTGCACGAGCTGCATCCGCAGTACGGCTTTCACGAACACAAGGGCTACTCCACGCCGGCTCACCTGGCGGCATTGAAGAAGCACGGCGCCTGCGTCGTCCACCGTCGCTCCTTTGCGCCGGTGCGCGAGGCGCTCGGTGTCGTGGCACCAGCGGCCTGATGCCCGCAGTCAAGGCGATCCGCTCGCGCGACAACTCGCTGCTGTTGCGGCTGCGCAAGCTGGTGGGTGACCCGGCGGGTTACCGCAAGCTGGGCGAGGTCTGGCTGGAAGGCGATCACCTGTGTTCGGCCTTCCTGCAGCGTGGAGGCGGGGCGCGCCATGCCGTGATCACCGAGGCGGCATGGGAGACGGCTCGGTGGCGCGAACTGGCACATGCGGCGCCTTCGGTGGCGATAGTGCCGCAGGCCCTCATGGCGGCGTTGAGCACCCTGGAGTCGCCGCCGCCGATCGGCTTCGTGGTGCCTTGGGCCGGCCCGGGTGTCATGGCAGCCGGGTGCGCCACTGTGTTGCTCGATCGGCTGCAGGATGCCGGCAACGTGGGCACGATCCTGCGCAGCGCGTCGGCGTTCGGTGTGCGGCAGGTCGTGGCGATGAAGGGCACGGCGGCCTTGTGGTCACCGAAGGTGCTGCGCGCCGGGATGGGAGCGCATTTCGCGCTGCAGCTGGTCGAAGGCGCGGAGCCCGGCTTGCTGGAGGGGCTCGGGGTGCCGATGGTGGCGACCAGTTCGCACGCGCAAACTTCGTTGCCGCAGGCTCGGCTGCCCGCGCCTTGTGCCTGGGTCCTGGGCCACGAAGGGCAAGGGATCGATCCGCAGCTGCTGGCGCGATGTGCGCTCACGGTGCGTATTCCTCAGCCCGGCGGCGAAGAGTCGCTCAATGTGGCAGCGGCTGCCGCGGTGTGCTTCTACGAATCGGTCCGGCAGGGCTGAACCACTCGACGCGCCTCACGCACCCGCTGCCGAAGGCTCTGTGACGTACGGCAGGGGCCCCGCCGCTCAGGGAGCCAGGCCGGAATGCGCCAGGCGGATCGCACTGCCTGCGCACGCATCGTCCTCAAGGCAGGAGGCAATGCGGTGCCAGTCGCGGCCGATCAACACGCGCACATCAGCGCGCAGGCCGGTGCGCGGCTGGGTGTTTGGTTGCGTCGGCAGCAGTTGCGCGAGAGCCTGGGCTTGCGCTTCATGCCCAGCGCGGTACTCGATCACCGTTGCAGGTTGCACATAAGGCTTGCGGTTGCTCAGGTGCTGCGTGGCGACGCCCTGCCCGGCAAGCCACGTCCGCAAGCGAGCGGCCGCGCCTGGGACGCCGTTGCCGTTGCTGATCTCCAGCCTGACTTTCGCAGCGCCCGTGCCAATGGGGGCTGGAGCGGCTGGCAATGTCGCCTCCGGCCTCGGCGTGTCTGACGTTTGCCAAGCCACGCTGGGGCGATCCGTCACCTGCAATGCCAGGGATGTGGGGGACTCAGCCCATTGCGCGGACAGGGGCGCCGAGGGCGTTGCGGTCTCGCTCGGTGTGGCGGCCCGTGTGGCGATGGGTTGTGGCACGGTGAGGGGGGCCTGCGGCGATTGCAGAGCTGCATGCGGCGCGTGGGACACGGCACTCTCGCCCCCCGACGGGATGATCGCGGCTCCGTGCGCCAATGCGCGTTGAAGGTTGTCCTGCGCCACCGTGTTGTCCTTGTCGGCTTCCAACGCCAGGCGCAGTTGTTCGACGGCTTCCGTGGGTCGATGCGCGTGCATCAGCACGAGCCCCAGGTTGCTGCGGATGTCGGCGCGATCGGGCTGCAGCGCGAGGGCCTCACGCAGTCGCTGCTCGGCGCCTGAGTGATCGCCCAGCCGGGCGAGGGCCACGCCGAGGGCGTTGAAGGCATCGGTGTTGCGCGGGTTCGCGACAGTGGCCTTGCGGTACTCGTCGGCGGCCTGGGCCCAGCGCCGCATGCCGTCGTAGTAGCGGCCGGTGAGGTAGAAGGCCTGGCTGGCCGCGGCCGAATGCTGCACACGCATCAACGGCTCGATGCGCCAGCCCTGCGAGGCGTCTTTCGTGGCGCAGGCGCCGAGGGCTGCAATGGCGACGGCGGCGAGGGTGGTGCGCACGGGGAGTGACGTCATGGTGGACCTGCCTCGTTCATTGCCCGGTGCCGGCCATGGTGGGCAGCAGCACGCGGTAGATCTGGATCATCGCCGGCCCCATGAGCACGAGCATCAGCGACGGGAAGATAAAGAAGATGAGCGGGAACAGCAGCTTCAGCGCGATCTTGGCCGCGGCCTCTTCCGCCTTCTGGCGGCGCCGCGTGCGCAGCATGTCGGCATGCACGCGCAGCGATTGCGCGATGCTGGTGCCGAAGCGCTCGGCCTGGATGATCATGGAGACGAAGCCGTCCACTTCTTCCACGCCGGTGCGGATGGCGAGGTTGCGCAGGGCGCGGTCGCGGGGTGCGCCGGCGCGCAGCTCCAGGTTGACCAGCCGCAGCTCGTCGCTCAGCACCTCGCTCTTGTGGGTCAGGTCGTCGGCCACGCGGGTGAGCGCCGCCTCGGTGCCCAGGCCGGCCTCGACGCACACCGTCATGAGGTCCAGCGCGTCGGGGAAGTTCTCGAAGATCTCCCGCTGGCGCACGAAGACGAGCCGCGACAGGACGAGGTTGGGTGCGTAGTAGCCGAGGGCGGCGGCCAGCATGACGACCAGGAGAAGGTTGTTGCCCTTGATCGGCGAGCCCGTCACCGTCAGCGCGGTGAAGGCGAGCATGGGCAGGCCCACCGCGAGCGCCGTCTTGATGCCGAAGAAGGCCGCCGGCGCCGACGTACTGCGGATGCCGGCATTGACGCAGCGTCGGCGCAACGCCGATCCCTCGTAGCCTTCCTCGGGCGCTGAAAGCTTTGCGAGCGGCGCGGCCACGCGGGCCACGCGCTCCACCCAGCCTTCAGCCGGCGTCGGCGAAGCGGCTTGCGCGCCGCCGCCCAACACGCGCTTGAGGCGCGCCCCCGCGGCATTGCCGCCGACCCATTGCACCAGCCAGACGCTCAGGGCCACCGTGGCCACGAACACCAGCACGAGAAAACCGATCTGCAACATCGACATGACCTGCTCCTGCCCTTACACCCGGATGCGGATGATCTTGCGCATCCACCACACGCCGATCGCCATGAGCAGCAGCGCGCCGCCCACCATGCGCAGGCCGATGGGGTCGGTCCACAGCACGGTCATGAAACCGGGGTTGACCAGCTGAATGACGCCCGCCACGCAAAAGGGCAGGGCGCCGAGAATCCACGCCGACAGCCGGCCTTCGGCCGACAGCGTGCGCACTTCCCCGAGCAGCTTCAGGCGGGCGCGCACGATGCTGGAGATGTTGTCCAGCAGCTCCGCCAGGTTGCCGCCCGATTCGCGCTGGATCATCACTGCGATGACGAAGTAGCGCAGGTCATCGATGGGCACGCGGTCGGCGAGCCGCAGCAGCGCCTCGTTCTGCGGTATGCCGAAGTTCGCCTCATCGAAGAGCTGGCGGAACTCGCGGGCGATGGGGTCCTGCATCTCGTCGGCCACCATCTTCACGCCTGTGGGAAAGGCGTGGCCGGCACGCAGCGCGCGACCCATGAGGTCCAGCGCCTCGGGGATCTGCCGCTCGAAGCGCTGCATGCGCTGCTTGAGCCGGCGGTTCAGCCAGAACCACGGCAGCACGGCGAGCAGGCCCGCACCGAGCAGCGAGAACATCCACGGCTTGGCGAAGAACCACGGGATGGCCGCGCCCACGAACGCCATCGCGATGCTGGCTGCGACGAGTTCGCCGACGCTGCGCCCGGTCCCCGAGGATTCGACATGGCGCTGCAGCCGGTCCCCGCCGGGCAGCATCTGCAGCAGCGCTTGATCGAGCCAGGGCAGGCGGCCCAGGTCGGTGCGCCGCTCGATGCTCACCGCTGCAGCGGCCGCCTGTTCGGGCGAGCCTTCTATCCCCATCAGGCGGGCAGCGACTCGCTTGGCCTCGGCGCTGTGCTTGGACGCCCAGAACTGGTAGAGCCCCTCGAACCCCGCCACGACGGCGACGAACAACAGGACCGCGAAGAGGGCATAACTGCTGTCCATCGATTCACTCCATGCGGCGCGATGGGTCGAACAGGTTGTCGGGCAGCACGATCCCGCGAGACTTCAGCCGCTCCATGAAGCGCGGACGCACGCCGCCGGCCTGGAAGTAGCCCTTCACCTGGCCCTCGCTGTCCACCCCGGTCTGCTTGTAGATGAAGACGTCCTGCATGGTGATGACATCGCCTTCCATGCCGGTGATCTCGGAGATGCTGGTCACCTTGCGGCGGCCGTCGGTGAGGCGGTTGGCCTGGATGACCACGCCGACTGCCGAGGCGATCTGCGACCGTGCCACCTTCGGCGGAATGTTCATGCCGCCCATGGCGAGCATGTTCTCCATGCGGCCGATGGCATCGCGCGCGGTGTTGGCGTGGATGGTGGTCATGGAGCCTTCGTGGCCGGTGTTCATGGCCTGCAGCATGTCGATGGCCTCGGCTCCGCGCGTCTCGCCGAGGATGATGCGGTCGGGCCGCATGCGCAGCGCGTTGCGCACGAGGGCGCGCGGCGGGATCTCGCCCTTGCCCTCGATGTTGGGCGGGCGCGTCTCCAGGCGCACGACGTGGGGCTGCCGCAGCTGCAGCTCGGCAGCGTCTTCGATGGTGACGATGCGCTCGCCGGGATCGATGTAGCCCGACATGATGTTGAGCAGCGTCGTCTTGCCGCTGCCCGTGCCGCCGGAGATGAGCAGGTTCACCTCGGCGTTGGCGAGCGCTTCCAGCACCAGCGCCATTTCGGGGGTCAGCGTCTTGTATTCGACGAGGTTCTCTATCGTCAGCGGCACCACGGAGAAGCGCCGGATCGACATGGACGGCCCGTCGAGCGCCAGCGGCGGGATGATCACGTTCACCCGCGAGCCGTCGGGCAGGCGGGCGTCCGCCATGGGGCTGGATTCGTCGACGCGACGGCCCACCCGGCTGACGATCTTGTCGATGATCTTCATCAGGTGGTCGTCGTCGGCAAAGGTCACGTCCGTGGCGCTGAGTTGCCCGCGGCGCTCCACGTAGACCTGGCGGGGTCCGTTGACGAGGATGTCGGAGATGGTCGGGTCGGCCAGCAGCGGCTCCAGCGGCCCGAGTCCCAGCATCTCGTGCTGGATGTCGCGCACCAGCGTGCGCCGCTCGCTGGAGTTCACGACCACGTTCTCCTCGGTGAGGATGCGGTCGACCATCACGGCCAGTTCCTCGCGCAGGCGCTCCGGGGCCATGCGCTCCACCGCTTCGAGGTCCAGGCGTTCGAGCAGCAAGTGGTGCACGCGCGACTTCATCTGCTGGTAGGCGCGCGACACCTGCGCGGGGCTGTCTTCCGGGCGCACCTCGGGCCGAGGCGCGGTCACCAGCGTCGGGGTGGCGAATCGTTCACGTAGGCTCATCTTGTGTTCCTGCTCAGGTGTTGCCGAAGAGGGTGTTCAGCCAGCCTTCCTTGCGGCCCTTCCCGATGGACGGGGCCAGCTGGTGCGCCAGCCCCAGCAAGGCGCGGCTCACGGGGTTGCCGCGCGACAGCTGGTCGATGGGCACGCCCTGGTTGACGGAGGCGCTCACGCTGCTGAAGTGGTTCGGCACCGTGGTGATGTTCTGGCTGCCCAGTGCCTGCGCGATGGAGTCGAGCGTGACATCGCTGTTCTTCTGGTGCCGGTTGACCAGCCAGCGGACCTTCTGCGCCGGGTAGCCCAGCGACAGGAACAGATCGCGCACGCGCTTGGCATCGCGCACGTTCGGCACGCTTTGCTGCAGCACCGGGAAGATGTGGTCGGCCGCATCGAGTGCGCGCAGGCTCACGGCGTTGACGGCTCGGCCGATGTCGATGATCACGTAGTCGAACATCTCGCGGGCCTGCTTGAGGATCGCGTCCACGTGCTCGGCCTGCACTTCCAGCGCGTGGGTCAGGTCTTTCGGCGCCGGCAGCACGCTGAGCGTGGGGCTGACCTGCACCATGGCCGCGCGCAGCAGCGCCGCATCCAGGCGCGCGATGTTGTGCGACACCTCGGCCACGTCGCTGGCCGACGCACGGTCGCTGAGCATGAGCAGCGCATCACCGAACTGCAGGTCCAGGTCGAAGAGGCCCACGCTGCGCCCGTCGCCCAACGAAAGCACATGGGCGAGGTTGGCGGCGAGGAACGTCGCGCCGCTGCCGCCCTTGCAGCTCATGAAGGCGAGCACCTTGCCCTCTTCGGCTGGAGCCTGCACGGGCTGCTGGCGCTTGCGCGCCGCGCGCTGCACCGCGGCCTGCAGCGCGGCTTTCTCGATCAGCGCAGGCAGCACCTCGCGCACGCCGACCTGCATGGCTTTCATCAGGAAGGCGGGCGACTGCTCCGACGAGATGACGATCATGTCGACGTCGGGTCGGGCGTGCGCGAATTCGCCGATGCTGTCCAGCGCGCCGGCATCGACGCCGTCGAGTACCAGCAGCGAAGGGCGGCTGCCGTTCACGGCCTCCGTCAGCCCGGAAATGGGCGAGGCGGCGCTCAGCACGTCGAACCCGGCGTCGCTGTCGCGCACGATGGCGGCCACCTGCTGTGCGCGTTCCTGGTTGGGGGAGACGACCTTGATTCTCATGATGGACCTCAGTTGCAAACCGGATTGCCGGCGCTCTGCATGTACTCCCTGGGCAGCGTCGTCTGGAACGGCGGGATCGGGATCGACAGAGCGGCGAACGGGATGATGGGCACGTGCGTGTAGCCGGCTAGCGTGACCCGCACCGACTTGCAGTTGGCGGCGCTGCAGGTGTTGACCGGGCTGCCCGGATTCAGGTACTCGACCTTCACGTTCGAGGCCTTCAGCGCCGGCAGCCGCTCGCGCATGCGGTCGATGATCGAGGGGTCGTTGAGGTCGCAGACCACCGCCATGCGGGCGCCCAGTCGCGTGGCCTCGGCCGCGGCGTTCCATGTCCACAGCAGGCGCCCCATTTCCATGGCGCCGAAGAGCATCATGAAGAAGAGCGCGGCCACGATGGCGAACTCGACGGCCGCCACGCCGCGCTGGTCTTTTCGTGGGAGTGGGTGCGGCGCGTTCACAGGTGTGACCTCATGGTGACGCTGATGTCGCTGAAGTCCAGCGTGGCTGGAGCGACGTAGGTGACGATGGAGTGGTAGACGTAGCCCGTGATGCGCACCGTCACCAGGTTCACGACCCCGGAGCCGGTGGACACGCTTGCATGGGTGCCCGGGCAACTGGTGGCATCGCAGATGTCCACCATGCCGGTCGTGAGTCCGGGCGCGAGCGGCGAGCCCGTGCCTTCGATGTTCCCGTACACCGCCAGGTTGATGGCTTCGGCCTTCGGGTTCGGATTCGTCGGCAGCGCGTAGGTCAGGTGGCGCGCCGCATCGCGTACGGACTTGTCGATGGCGTTGTAGGTGTAGATCGCTCGGCCGTACTCCACCACGCCGAAGGTCAGCACCAGGATGGGCCCCATCATCAAACCGAGTTCGACAGCGGCCACGCCGCGCGCGGCGCGCCAGGGGGAAGAGGTCTTGCGTTGCATGGCGGACCTCACTGCACCAACCCCGGCACCAGCGGCCCCACGCTGTTTGCGGTGCCTATGACGCCCGAGGTCGCGCACGGGCTGGTCGGGTCGTTCGCCATGCCTTCGAACTCCATGTAGACAATGTCCTGCGGGCTGGCAATGGGGTGGAGCAGCAGCACGCACACCCAGGCCTGGATCGGGGCCTGGTGGTTGGTGCCTTCCCAATCGGCGCAGTTGAGCAGCGGCGCCACAGCAAGGCGCCGGTCGGCGCCGTACTGGGCGTGCTGGGCCACCGAGGTGGTGGGGTTGTAGGCGTTGCTGATGGAAAGCCCCGTGAGGGCATTGCCGGCGGCCACGTTGGGCCCGTAGGGAGCGTTGATGCTCCGCTTCGCGAGGAAGTCGGGCAGCGCGTTGAATCGCGAAGGCCAGTTCAGCGCCGTGTAGGCATAGCCCGTGCGATCCGGGGGTGCGGTGTTGACGTTGTTCTGGCCCGACTGGTACAGGCCGAAACGCGTGTTCCAGGCCTGCGCGGCAGCATTGCCCAGGTTGCCCGGCTGGCCGACGTTGACGGCGGTGTTCATGTTGCATTCGCCGTTGCCCTTCAGCAGGGCCGCCAGTTCGCTTTGACCGCCGGCGGTCGGCGTGAAGTCGATCCAGTTGAAGCTGCCGGTGCTCCCGCCCCCTGCGCTGAAGCGGCCGTCGACCCACTGTCCCTTGGTGAGGCCGTAGGTGGGCGCGGGGCCCTTCGTGCACATGCCCAGCGGGATGCCGCAGTTGGTCTGCGAGTTGGCCAGCGTGGCCGTGGCGAGCGCCCTGACGGTCTGCGGGCCGAAGCCCAGCACCTGCATGAACCAGGGCGCGATGCCCGCTTCCTGGATCGTGCAGCGCACGTACTTCGAGTTGCCCGGCGGGTTGGACGCGGCCGACAGCCAGGGGCCGGCGGACAGCGAGGTGCCGAACTCGACGGTCACGTCCTGCGGGACGATGTCGTCCCCTTGGAAGCCGACACGGTTGTCTCCCGCTACGAGCAACCCCGCGTCATTGGCGTGCGCGAAGTTCGCGGCAGGGATGTTGGGTGCGCCGGTGAGCTCGTAGGCCGCGGCCAGTGCACAAGCGTCGGCGGCGTTCTGCAGCTCGGTCTTCGTCATGTAGAGCCGGCCGCCGTCGAGTGCCAGGCCGGCAAAGCCGATCAGCACCGCGAGCGACAGGCCGACGATGATGGCGATGGCGCCGCGCTGCTCGCGGCGCGAGGGAACGGGGCGGAGGGTCTTCATGGCGAGGGCTCTTTGCGGCTCGTCGAGGTCTCAGCGCGACCCCGTGGTGCTGATGGAGAGCGTCGGCTGCTTGGCCTCCTTGACGGCGTAGCCGTAGGACTCGGCGTAGGCCTTCATGGCCCCGGCCGCGGCCTTGCCGTCCACGCCCGTGATCTGCGCTTGGCGGCTCGGGGCGGAAGGGTCGATGACCTGCGAGGCGCGCAACTGACGAGACGCATCACCGAAGCTCGATTCCCATTGCGGCGAGGTCTGCGCGCAACCGAGGAACATGGCCGTCGTGGCGACGAGGATGAGGGACTTCATGGGGACTCCTTACTTCACCTGGTAACCATCGGCGCCGGTGGACGGGGCCTTGCCTGCATCGGATTGATCGGCGGCCTTGCTGCCTTCCAGCCGCCCGTGCACATGCAGATCGGTGCGTGACGGCTGCACGTAGTTGTCGGTCGGCAGCTTGTAGTCGGGCGGCAGCGGCTTCACCAGCCTCGGCGTGATCACGAACACCAGCTCCGACTTGTCGGTCTGGAACTCGGTGCTTCGAAACAGCGCGCCCACCACCGGCAGTTCGCCGAGGAACGGGAAGGCCTTGATGTTGGCCGTGCTGTTGTTCTTCATCAGGCCGCCGATGGCGAAGCTCTGCCCGTCCTGCAGTTGCACCGTGGTCCTCGCGCGGCGCGAGGTGAACGAGGGCAGCACGGCCAGCCCGTTGATGCCGGGTGCGCTGATGCCCACGCCTTCGCGGTTGAGCTCCGACACTTCGGAGGCCACTTCGAGGTTGATGCGGCTGCCGTCGAGCACCGTGGGCAGGAAGGCCACGGACACGCCGAACTCCTTCTCTTCCAGGGTGACCGTGCGGCCGCCAGCACCGCTGTCCTGCGCCACGGGGATGAAGATCTTGCCGCCCGCCAGGAAGCTGCCCTTCTGGCCGCTGATGGCCATGACGGTGGGCTCGGCCAGGATCTTCACCAGGCCGTCGGTCTTCTGCGCGTCGACGCCGATGGTCGTCTGGTTCTTGCCCGCGGCGAAGGGAATCACCGGGTTGTCGCCGATCTTCGCGTCGCCGATCTGGCCGGTCCACACGCTGGTCGCCTGGCCGTTGGTTGACGAGCCGACCGCGCCGCTGCCCACCATCGCGCCCACCGTCCCCGAGATCTGGCCGACGATCCCGCTGGTGCCGCCGAATACGCCCGACAGGAAGCGCAGCATGGAGCCATCGCCCGCGGCATAGGCCCTCGCGAAGTTGATGCCGAAGCGGTCGAGCAGCGACTTCGACACCTCCGCCACCTTCACCTCCAGCATCACCTGCTGCGGCGCGCCGGTGGAGAGCATGTTCACGATGCGCGGGTTGGCGCCTGCCACGCTGGCGCCCGACCCTGAGGAATTGCGCACGTAGGCGTTGGCCAGGTCGAGAACGCGCGTCACCGCGCCGGCATCGCTGACCGTGCCCATGAGAACCACGGAGTCGAACGCCGCCTGCACGCGGACGTTCTTCTCCTCGGGCAGCAGTTGCTGGATCACGCTTTGCAGCGCGCCGGTGTCCATCGACACGACCACATCGAAGGCGGTGCACTGGCCAGAGCGGTCGAGCAGCACCACGTTGGTCGAGCCGACGCTCTTGCCCAGCACGTACACCTCGCTGGGGCTGAGCAGCAGCACGTCGACATCCGCTGCGCCCGGGCGCTGCTTGTCATCGCCGGGCGGGGACATGGCCTCTCGCTTGTCGTCCTTCCCGGTGGACTCGGTGGGCCGGGCGGCCTGCGAGTGCGCAGGGTTGCCCAGCAGGATGCGGGTCACGGGAGAGGGCGGCCGGATGACCGTGGACTTGCCGACGCTGACCTGCACGACCGGCGCGATCTCCACGCGGCCGCAGGGCGCCATGGCCTGCACGGGCGCGACCTGGGCGATCACGCCGCAGCTCGTCATGGCGAGGGGCAGGGCCCACAGGCTGCGTCGCAGTGTTTCGGTCCACGCGGCCGGGTGGGTGGGACGTAGGGTGAACATGAAAACTCCCTTGATGACGTCGGTGCTCAGAAGCATTCGTTGGACTTCACCGTGCCGCGGATCACCTCGACACAGACTTGGGTCTTTGGGGCCTCGGCCGCCACAGGAGCCGGCGCGGGTTTGGCCGCGGGCTTGTGAAGCCGCGTGCGCCGCGGGGCAGGTGCAGGCTTGGCGGCGACGGGCACCACCGGCGTCGCTACGTTCAGCAAGGTGGCCTTGGTGGCGCCGTCGGTCGCCGAGGGCTTCGGGTCGATCTGGTTGCGCAGCACCAGCGAGAGGGTGCCCACGCTGCGTGCGAGGTCGAGCTTCTCGGCTTGATCGGGCGTCACTTCCAGCGTGACCGCGTTGACAACCTTGGGCTTGGTCTCGTCGCGGTTGGCTTCCTGCGCCACGGCGAGAACGAGGATGCGCTCCAGCACGATTTTGCTGATCGCCTTGTCCTGGTCGCCGTGGCGCGAGCCCTCGTCCTGCGTGTTCACCATGATGTCCACGTAGTTGCCGGGCAAAGCGAAGCCGGCCACGCCGACCACGTCGTTCACACGCACGGTCATCGCGCGCTTGCCTTCGGCCACCACGGCGGACAGGCCGCCCTTGGTGCCCACCGGCGCGAGCTTGGCTTCGATGATGGGCTCGCCGCGCGCCACGGATGACTTCACCACGCGCCCATGCAGCTCCTGAAGCTCGTTGAAGGCGCCGGGCGGTACGCTGCCGGAGGGCCACGCCACCAGCTTGAGCATCTCGGGTGTGAGCTTGGCGCCCAGCTCCACGTCCATGACTGCCACGGCGATCTGGCCGTTGTCGGGGGTCTGCGACTGAATCCAGCGCGATGCGAACACCACCGCGGCGCCGCCGGCGAGCAGGGCTATGACGAGCATCACCAGGCCTCGGGTTCCCTTCATGACGATTACTCCTGTGATGCAGCGCCATCGGCGCTGTCGCGTGATGCGTAGTGGTTGTGCCAGGCCCAATCCATCAGGTCCGGCGTGAGGGTGGGGGCGATGCCGCGGTAGGTGGCGTAGTCGGCGATCTGGGTCACAAGGTCGCGCGGCGTGCAGGCCAGGAGCGGCCTGCCATAGCGGCCGTGGTAGTCATTGACGAGCCGCTCGAAGGCCTCGTCGGTGTAGGGAACGCCGTATTGCGCGCAGACCTCTCGGGTGATGCGGCGGTAGTCTTCGCGCGAGACGGGGCCGACGAAAATCTTGTAGCCGATGCGGCGCAGGAACGCCTCGTCGGCGACCTCGGCGGGCTTCAGGTTGCTCGAGAAGAACAGCAGCGAGTCGAACGGAATCTGGAACTTGCCGCCGTTGCGCAGCATCAGGTAGTCGTGCCGCTGCTCCATGGGGATGATCCAGCGGTTGAGCAGCTGCTGCGGCGTGACCAGCTGGCGCCCCAGGTCGTCGACCAGGAAGAGCCCGTTGTTCGCCTTGAAGTGCGGCGGCGCCTGGTAGTAGCCCGCGCGCGGGTCGAACACCAGGTCGAGCATCTCCAGCGTGAGCTCGCCGCCGGTCACGACCACCGGCCGCTCGCACAGCACCCAGCGTTCGTCGCTGCGATGGCGCATGTCGAGCGTGGCCGCGGGCGAGCCGCGATGCGGCACCGGGTGATGCACGAGCGGGTCGAAGAATCGGATGATCTCGCCGCCCACGTCGATGGCATGCGGGATGGCGACAGGTCCGGAGAGCAGCCGCGCCATCTGCTCGCACAGGTAGGTCTTGCCCGAGCCCGCCGGGCCATACACCATGATGGCTCGCTGCGAGTTCATCGCCGCGCCGAACTGCTCCAGCAGTTCCTCGCGCACCACCACGTTGGACAGCACTTCCTTCAGCCGCGTCTGCGACACGCCCATGCCGCACACGCTCTGCGCCTTCACCTGCGCCGTGTAGTCCTCGAGCGTCACGGGGGCGGGGCCGCAGTAGAGGTTGCGCGCCAACGCCTCGGAGGCGCGGGTGCGGCCCGCCTGCGTGAGGCTGTACGACACATCGCCGTCCATCGCGCCGCGCCGGCGCACTTCGACCATCGTGTCGCGGCGCAGCTGCGTGAAGAGCGATTCCAGTACGCCGATGGGCAGCTTGAGGTGGGCCGACAGCTCCTGCACGTGCGTGAGGCCGTGCTGCAGCATCACCTTGAGCAGCAGCTCGGTTTGCAGCTGCAGTGGCAGTCCCGTGTCAGCCGGCGTGCGTGGTACGGGTGGCAGTTGGCCCGCGACGGGCGTGTGCGGCATCTCGTGGCCGTGCTTCGGAAGCGCAATCACTTGAGGGTTCATCGTTGGGTACTCCCTTACACGCTGGTCCACTGACGCAGCGCTTCGATGCCGGTGCCGGCGACGATGGCCACTGCATAGGGCAGGCGGCCGGTGGTTTGAACAGGGGCTTGGATGGCGGCGCCTTGGCCGGCCTGCGCCTGCAGCAGCGTGGTGGTTAGCATGAAGTGCAGATTGGCCAGCACGCGGCGGAGCGCTCCCGCGCACAGTGCGGCGCCGAGGGCCAGCACGCCGCCGGCCAGCAGGGTCCATACCGCGGCCCAGGCCACGCCGGTGGCTCCGAGCCACACGCCGATCATGGCCAGCAGCTTCACGTCGCCGGCGCCCAAGGCCCGCAGCGCGTACATCGGCATGAACAGGGCCAGCCCTGTCAGCCCACCTAGCAGCCCGGCCGTGAGGCCCAGGCTGCCGGCGGGGAAGTGAAAGAGGCCCTCGCCGGTGGGGGCAAGGGTCTGGAAAAGGATTCCGAGCACAGCACCCGCGACCACGAGGCCGTTGGGTATGCGTCGGAAAAGCAGGTCATGGACCACCGCCAGCGCGCACAGCGTGAACAGTGCGACGAGCATGCTGATGGAGAAGAAGGGGGTGGTGGCCATGACTGCCTCGCTTTGCGCTGACGACTCAGATCGCTGCGCCGAGCGTGGTGGCGATGTAACGGAAGACCGCATCCAGGTTCTGACCTACCAACTGGGCCGAGGCAATGATGACCACGGCGATGAGCGCGGCGATCAGGCCGTACTCGATGGCGGTGACGCCGTCTTCTTCACGGGCGAAGTTCTTGATGAATTGAACGAGCTTCATGGTGAGTGCTTCCTCTAGGTTGCGATGCCGTTTCCGGCGACTACATCAGCTCGATGAGCTGAAACTTGTGAATCAGGTGCGGAAAGGTCACAGTGCCGCGACCACCGCCGTGGACCACTTTTCGAACAAATCGCGCACGGACATCCCCGTCGCGTTGAATCCGGCGATGCATGCGATGACGATCAGCGCCGAGAGCAGCCCGTACTCGATGGACGTCACGCCTTGTTCATCGCGCCACAGCGCCATGCACATCCTGCGTATCGCGGTGAGTCCATCGGTGATCACGTTGCTTCTTCCCTTGCGTTGATGCTTCGCTGCATCGATGGAGTAACTGTAGGTAACGCTGGTTTGCGAGGCATCGGCGCTGTTGCCCACATGACGTGGGTGCTTGATCCCGACCGCTTGGGACATCGCGCCCCCCGCGTTCAGATGGAGCGCGGCGCATTGCGCACGGCCGCGCTCAAGTCGCGCGATGCGATCGAGCAGTTCGCCTGCAGGGGCCGTCTTGTGCATGTAGTCGTGGGCGCCCAGACGGCGGGCCCGCTCGGCCACGCGCGGATCGGTCAGGCTCGTCAGAACGAGTACGCCGCAAGGCGCGGAGTCAAGGAGCGGAGGAATCAGTGCCAGGCCGTCCTCGCCGCCAAGATCAACGTCGAGCACCACGACGTCGGGTCGTTTGGCCTTCGCTTGCAGCAGTGCGTCGGCCGACGTGGCTGCGCCGCCGATGCTGCGCATGCGCGGCGCCTCGGAATCGATCAAGCTTTCGAGTCCCAGCCGGATGCCGGCATGGTCGTCGACGACAAGAACGCGTAGTGGTTGGTTTGCTGACATGTGCCCGTCCCTGAAAGGTCATCGCTGCGCCGCACATGAGCGCATGCTCGAAGACTAGGACGGGGTCGTGCCCTTCAACAGGGCAGATGTGCGGGGGAGTGCCCGGTCACTTTGTACTGCGTGTCCCGAGTCGGAACACTCTCGCGGAAGCGCCGGGCCGCTCCCAGGTTTCCTTGACTCCTAGCGGGGACTGACGCGAAGCGGCAGGCCTGGCGGCGCTCAAAACACGTAGGGCACGATGCGGTAGCGCACTGAGGCGCAATACGCTTCGTACTCGGTACGCCGCTCGCCAGCGTTCAGCATGGCTTCCTCGCGTTGCATGCGTACCGTCTGCGCGAGGTAGAGCGCGGCGAGCACGAGCACGTTGCGCCAGGAGAAGTTGGTCAGCAGGAAGCCGACGTGAGAGATGAGGTAGCCGAGATAAATCGGGTGGCGAACCAGGCGATACGGGCCACGGGTCACCAGGCCACGTGCGGCGGGAAGCAGCCCGAAGCAACGGCCTAGCACCATCTTCGATGCGGCTTGCCACGCGAGCCCTGTGAGCTGCAGCGTCGCGCCCAGCCATTCGGGGATAAGGTGCCGGGTGCCTTGGTATTGGAAGAACACGAAGAAGAACGCGGCATACAGCGTGGCGGCCATCGCGATGGGAGAGAGGTCCCGCACCGCCGCGCGTCGAGCGAACAAAACGAGGCCCAGCGTGAAGCTTTCGCTGGCCAGGAGCAGCAGCAGGGTGATCCGGCTGGTGTCCGCCCACCATGACATGGCTACGTTCCATACCAGCACCCCGCAGGTGCCCAGGGCAAACAGCCGCAGCAGTGTTTCGGTCATCGCGCCTTCGCGCCGCAGGTGCGTCGGGCTCGTCATGGCAGTTTCCTCAGTTCACTGAGCCCATCGGCTGCCGGCTTGTGCCGAAGGATGATCCGCCGTGTACCGCAGGCACGGACCCAGGCGGCGTGGCCAGCCCATGCTCCACCGCATAGACGTATAGGTTGATCTTCCCGTGCACGCCGAGCTTGCTGTAGATCACCGTGAGGTGGTTGCGCAAGGTGTGCTCGCTCATGCCCAGCGCATCGGCCACGGCCAGACTCTTCTCGCCCCGATGGTGCACGATGGCCTCGACCACCTGACGCTCCTTGGGCGTCAGGCTGCCGATGCGGCGCGCCTCGGGATCCTGCGTGGCCGCGCGTGAATTCGGCGCCACGCCGGGCACCGCGCCGAGCAGCATCGACATCAGTGATCCGTCGAAGCACACCTCGCCGGCATGCACGCGGTCCAGCGCGTCCAGCACGGCGTCGGGCGACTGCGACTTGAGCAGCACGCCCCGCGCGCCGCGCATGACCGCGTCGCGGTGGCGGGCTGCGTTGGGTTCGCCGGTGAGGATCACGACCTTCACGCCTTCCACGATCAGCTGCGGCAGGCAGTCGAGCGCACAGGCCGAGCCCAGGCCCAGGTCGAGCAGCACGATGTCGGTATCGTGCAGCGCCGAGTGGTTCAGCAGCTCCTGGACGCTGCCGGCCGTGCCGGAGACGACCATGCGCGGCGCCGCGCTTTCCACCAGGCGTCGCAGCCCCCACAAGGTGATGGCGTGATCGTCCGCCAGCAGCACGCGAATCGGCCGCGCGCATGCGGGTGCGGGGCGGGACATTTCGAAATCGACGTTCATCCGAGGGCTCCCAACATCGGAAGGTTGATGGTGATCTCCGTCAGGTTCGGCTCGCGCGTCACGGCGACGCTGCCCCCGAACTCCGCGGCGCGGTCACGCAGCGACCGGGGCACGAAGGCCTCCGACACCATGACCGGCGCGGTTCCACCGTGGTCGTTGCGCACTCGCATGACCACCTGGCCGTCGCGCACATCGAGCATCACGGTGACGGCGGTGGCCGCGGTGTGGCGGCGCACGTTCGTCAGCGCTTCGTTGACCATGTGCAGCACCGCCTTCGCTGCCGACCCGCGCAGCTGCAGCGCGTCCGGCGCGAAGATGTGGACCTTCAGGCCGTACAGCGCCTCGAAGCGCTCGACCTGCCGATGCAGCGCCGCGATGAAGGCGGTCACCGCCAGCGGGTCGCCGCCACGGCGCAAGCCGCTCACCACATCGCGCAGCGTCTGCAGCTCCTGGTTCGTGAGCTCGACGAGCTGCCGGATGTGCGGGGCGACCGGGTTGTCCGCGGCGGCCTGGCGTGCCAGCGCTTCCAGCCCGTACTTCAGCCCCAGATACGGCTGCACGGCGCTGTCATGCAGATCGCGGCCGATGCGCTCGCGCTCGCGGCACGCCGTCTCGCGCTGCAGCTGCTCCAGCAGATCGGCGCGTTCGAGCAGCGGAAGCGCCTCGCGCATCAGCTCGTGCAGCCACTGCAGGTCGTGCGTGGTGAACGGCAGGTCCTTGCGCGTCAGGCACAGGTACCCCAGCGGCTTGCCGTAGCTCATGAGCGGCAGCGTCAGCGCCTCGGGGCCGAGGTCGAGCAGCACGCGTTCGGCGGCGGCATCGACGGGCGCGTTCTCGAAGCGGAAGGAATCGAGCTTGATGGCGACCACCGGCTGCTTGCCCGTGGACGTGCGCAGGCAACCGGCGCCATCGGGCAGGGCCTGGCGCCGCTCCCGCCACAGGGCGGCATCCGCTTCCTCCACCTGATGCGTGAGGCCGACGTTGCTGCGCGCGAACACGCGCGGCTCCGGTCCTTGCAGGCTGATGACCGAAGTGCTGAGCCTGTACTGCTCGTGCAGCAGTTCGAGCAGCACATCCACGTGGTGGCCCAGCCCTTGGCGGGGATCGGAGCGCCGCGTGAACGCTTCGAGCAAGCCGAGGCGGCGCCGCATCTCGCGGGTCGGCTGGGCCAGGAAGGCCGCGGCCGGCCCGACCGCCAGCACCAGCAGCGGCAGGGCGAGGGTGAGCGTAGGCAGCTCGCTGGTGCCCATGGCCCAATGGTCGGACACGAGCAGCGACGTGACGCTGAACAGCGTGAGCACCAGCGCGTGCACCGCGCCGGCCATGAGCGACATGCCGACCACAGGCACCACGGTTGCCAGGCCCAGCCACGGCGCTTCCTGCTTGAGGTAGTGGCCGGCGGCAGCGAGCGCGAAGGCATCGACCCACAGCCACAGGTGCGACATGGCCTGCGGGACCCCGTCGAGCGTGCGCACCAGCAGGCCCGCGGCCAGCACCAGGTACATCAACGCGCCCAGCGGCAGCACGGGAGAGCCGGTCTCGCTGCTGGCAACCAGCGCCAGCCCCCCAAGGAGCGCCATCAGTGCGCGCATGCCGGCCACGAAGCGCAGGAACGCGAACTGGGATCGCGCATAAGGCTGGTCTGCCGTGGTGGGGTTCGACGACCACCAATCACCCAGCCCTGTACTGCCTTGGGGTACTGCCATTACTGCTGCTCCCAATGCGCATTACAACTTGATTGCGCACTGCAGCAATTTGTAGCAGAACGCGGCTTGACGGTGGCCGCGTTTTCGCCAGTCCGGGCCTAGTACATCAGCCTATCCGGCCGTATGTCACGCAGGATCGTCGTCGCAATTTCTTCAATCGACTTGTGTGTCGACGAAAGCCATGCAATGCCTTCGCGCCGCATCATGGCTTCGGCCTCGCGCACCTCGTAGCGGCAGTTGTCGAGGTCGGCATAGCGGCTGCCGGGTCTGCGCGAATTGCGTATCTGATTGAGCCGCTCCGGATCGATGGTCAAACCGAAGCACTTGGCCCGGTGCGCCATCAGCGCACCGGGCAGCCTGTTGCGTTCGAAATCCTCGGGGATGAGGGGATAGTTGGCGGCCTTGATGCCATGCTGCATCGCAAGGTACAGCGAGGTCGGCGTCTTGCCGCTGCGGCTCACGCCGACGAGGATCACATCCGCCTGCTCCAGGTTCTTCGCTGACTGGCCGTCGTCGTGCGCAAGCGAGAAGTTGATGGCCTCGATGCGGTCGGTGTATTCCTGGCTCTTGGCGATGTCGGAGAACCGCCCCACGCGGTGGTTCGACGTCATGCCGAACTCGGCTTCGAGCGGCTCGATGAAGGTGTTGAACATGTCCAGCACCAGTCCCTTGGACAGGTCCTTGACGATGCTCAGTACCTCTCGGTCGACCAGCGTCAGGAAGATGATGGGCCGCTTGCCCTCGACCTCGGCGGTGTGATTGATCTCGCGTACCACCTGGTGCGCCTTTTCCACCGTGTCGATGAAAGGCCGGCGCACGTGGCGCGGCTTGGTGGCGAACTGGTTCAGGATGGAGTTGCCGAAGGTCTCCGCGGTGATGCCCGTGCCGTCGGAGACGAAGAACACGGTGCGGCTCGGAGTGGGGGCGGGGGCGGCAGCGGGGGTGGACTCGTTCACGCGGTCATCATAGGGGCAGGCGGCCGCGGCAGGCCAGTCGATCCGGGCCGTGGTCGCAACCCGATCGCCTCACCTGCAAGGAGGGGCCTGATACCCGGGGGGAACCCTAGCTTCGGGCACCGGTGCGAAATGCGCCAACTAGAATCGGCGCAACGTCTCGCGATTTTTCGTTGCCCATGCGCCGCCCCTTACACCCACCGAGAAGAAGCACAAAGGGTGTATCCGGTCAGCGCGCCACGCACGCCGCCGTGCCGCTGGACACGGGCCCGACCCACGCGGGAGCCCAGGTTCTTCAACCTCCCGGAGCTTTCCCATGTCTCATGCATCCAGCGTCTCGGCGACCGCCCTGGTCGTTCCTTTCGAGCAGCTGAGGATGACCGACGTCGAGTCGGTCGGCGGCAAGAACGCCTCCCTCGGCGAAATGATCAGCCAGCTGGCCGCCTCCGGCGTGCGCGTGCCCGGCGGCTTTGCCACCACGGCCCATGCCTTCAGGCTCTTTCTCAAGCACAACGGCCTGGCCGATCGCATCAATGCGCGGCTGGACGCCCTGAACACCGACGACGTGCGCGCCCTCGCCGAAGCGGGCGCCGAGATTCGTCGCTGGGTGGAGGAAACGCCATTCCCCCCGGAACTGCAGCGGGCCATCGAAACCGAGTTCGAGAAGCTCGTTGCCGGCAGTCCTGGCGCCTCGTTCGCGGTGCGTTCCTCGGCCACCGCCGAAGACCTGCCCGATGCCAGCTTCGCCGGCCAGCAGGAGACTTTCCTCAACGTGGTGGGCATCGAGGAAGTGCTCGCCAAGATGAAGGAGGTGTTCGCCAGCCTCTACAACGACCGCGCCATCAGCTACCGCGTGCACAAGGGCTTCGCGCATTCCGACGTCGCGCTATCAGCCGGCGTGCAGCGCATGGTGCGCTCCGACCTCGGCTCGGCCGGCGTCATGTTCACCATCGACACCGAAAGCGGTTTTCCCGACGTGGTGTTCATCACCTCGAGCTACGGCCTCGGCGAAACGGTGGTGCAGGGCGCCGTGAACCCCGACGAGTTCTATGTGCACAAGCCGGCGCTCAAGAACGGCAAGTACCCCATCATCCGCCGCACCCTCGGCTCCAAGCTCATCCGCATGGCCTTCTCCTCGCCCGAGGAGAAGCAGGCCAGCGGCAAGCTGGTCAAGACGGTGGAGACGCAGCCTGAGCAGCGCAACCGCTATTCGCTGACCGATGCCGAGGTGTCGGAGCTCGCGAAGTACGCGCTCATCATCGAGCAGCACTACGGCCGGCCGATGGACATCGAGTGGGGCAAGGACGGCGTCGACGGCCAGCTCTACATCCTCCAGGCGCGTCCCGAGACCGTGAAGAGCCAGGGCGCGGGCAAGAGCGAGCAGCGCTACCGCCTCAAGGGCACGGGCACCGTGCTGGCCGAGGGCCGCGCCATCGGCCAGAAGATCGGTACCGGCCCGGTGCGTATCGTCCACAGCATCGCTGAAATGGAAAGCGTGCAGCCCGGCGATGTGCTCGTGACCGACATGACCGATCCCAACTGGGAGCCGGTGATGAAGCGCGCCTCGGCCATCGTCACCAATCGGGGTGGGCGCACCTGCCACGCCGCGATCATTGCGCGTGAACTCGGTATCCCGGCGGTGGTGGGCTGCGGCAACGCCACCGAGGCGCTGAAGGACGGCTCGCTCGTGACCGTGGCGTGTTCGGAAGGCGACACCGGCTACATCTACGACGGCCTGCTCGAAACCGAGGTGACCGACGTGCCGCGCGGCGAGCTGCCGTACTGCCCGGTCAAGATCATGATGAACGTCGGCAACCCTCAGCTGGCCTTCGACTTCGCCCAGATGCCGAACTCCGGGGTCGGCCTGGCACGCCTGGAGTTCATCATCAACAACAACATCGGCGTGCATCCCAAGGCGATCCTCGACTATCCGAATGTCGATGCCGACCTGAAGAAGGCCGTCGAATCGGTGGCCCGCGGCCATGCCTCGCCACGGGCGTTTTATGTCGACAAGCTGGCCGAGGGCATCGCCACGATCGCGGCCGCCTTCTGGCCCAAGCCGGTGATTGTTCGGCTGTCGGACTTCAAGAGCAACGAGTACCGCAAGCTCATCGGCGGTTCGCGCTACGAGCCCGAGGAAGAGAACCCCATGCTGGGCTTCCGCGGGGCTTCGCGCTACATCAGCGGCGACTTCGCCGAGGCCTTCGCCATGGAGTGCGAGGCGCTCAAGCGCGTGCGCAACGACATGGGCCTCATTAATGTCGAGGTTATGGTGCCCTTCGTGCGCACGCTGGGCCAGGCCCAGCGTGTGGTCGCCATGCTGGCCGACAAGGGCTTGAAGCGAGGCGAGAACGACCTGCGTGTCGTGATGATGTGCGAAGTGCCGAGTAACGCGATCCTTGCCGAGCAGTTCCTGGAGCATTTCGACGGCATGTCCATCGGCTCGAACGACCTCACGCAGCTCACGCTCGGCCTGGACCGCGACTCCGGCCTGGAGCTGTTGGCCCGCGACTTCGACGAGCGCGACCCGGCGGTGAAGGCCATGATCTCGCGTGCCATCGCGGCCTGTCGTGCGGTAGGCAAGTACGTAGGCATCTGCGGCCAGGGCCCCAGCGACCATCCGGACTTCGCGGAGTGGCTCGCGCAGGAGGGAATCGTGTCTCTCTCGCTGAATCCCGACACGGTGGTGGATACCTGGCAGCGACTGGCCAAGCGGTGATGCGGTGCGGGGGGGTGCCGAGCAGGCACCGCCCCTGTTGCCTTGTTGGCTACTGCAGCATCCGCCGTCAAACCAACCCGTCGAACGGGAGCACGTCCACCAGCTCTCCCGCCGCCACGCTGCCCTGGTCGTGCCCCAGCACCACCAGCCCGTTCGCCTCGCTCATGCTGCGCAGGATGCCCGATCCCTGCGAGCCGGTGATCGCCACCTGCCATGAGCCATCGGCCACGCGGCTGACGATGCCGCGCTGGTACTCGGTGCGACCGGGCTTCTTGCGCAGAGGCTTGACGCTGGCGGCCCTCAGCATGGGCAGCGGCGTCGGTGTGGCGCCACTCATCTGCAGCAGCGCATCGCGCACGAACGCATAGAAGGTCACCATCACCGCCACCGGATTGCCGGGCAGGCCGAACAGGATGGCTGTGTGCCCGTCGCTTTGGATGCGGCCTATGGCCATGGGCCGACCGGGCCGCATGGCGATGCGCCAGAACAGGACGTCGCCGAGCTTGGCCATGACCTGCTTGGTGTGGTCGGCCTCGCCCACGCTCACGCCGCCCGAAGTGATCACCGCGTCCGCGTTCTCCACGGCATGGCGAAACGCGTGCTCCAGGGCCTCGGGTTCGTCGCGTACCACGCCCAAGTCGAGCACGTCGACGCCCAGCCGCTGCAGCATGCCCCACAGCGTGTAGCGGTTGCTGTCGTAGACGCAGCCCTCGTCGAGCTTCTCGCCAATGGAACGCAGTTCGTCGCCCGTGGAGAAGAAGGCCACGCGCAGCTTGCGCCGCACGGGGACTTCGGCCTGCCCCAGTGAAGCGATGAGTCCGAGATCGGCCGGGCGCAGCACGCGGCCGGCGTTGAGGGCAGGCGCGCCGGCGGCGAGATCCTCGCCTTTGCGCCGCAGGTTGTCCCCCGGCCTGACCACGCCGGACGGAATGAGCACCTTGCCATCGCCGGCCTCCACGAACTCCTGTGGCACCACGGTGTCCAGCTCTGGCGGCATCACCGCGCCCGTCATGATGCGCAGGCACTGCCCGGCCAGCACCTCGGTGACAGGGCTGTCGCCTGCCAGTCCGGTACCTACCACTTCCAGCGCGGTCGGCGCATCGACCAGCAGGTCGCGGCTGCGCAGTGCGTAGCCGTCCATCGCCGAGTTGTCGTGCGCCGGCACGTCGATGGGCGAGATGACGTCCCGGGCGAGCACGCGGCCCAGCGCCGAGCGGAGGGGCACGTACTCCACGGCTTGCACCTTCGGCACGAGGCGCGCGATGAACTCTTGGGCCTGGGCCACGGGCAGCGCGTTGGGGTCGTAGCCGCTCAGGCAGGAGGCGATTTCTTGGAGCGAGGGCATGGCTTGGTTCGCTGGCGGTCAGAGCTCGAGGACCATCAGGTCCTTGTCTTGGTAGGCGCCGTCGACCTTCAGGGCTCGTGGCAGGGTGCCGTAGCGCCGGAAGCCGGCGCGGGCATAGAGGGCAGCCGCGAACGTGTTGGAAGTGGTGACGCTCAGCGTGAGCATTTCCAGCCCACGCACTGACCGCACCCGCTCGATGCACGCCACGAGCAGCATGCGGCCGATACCCTGCCCGCGATCCTGTGGCCGCACCATCAGGCCGGTGAGGTGCGCGACATGCCGCACCTTCACGCGTGGCTCGCGTTCGCAGCTCACCGCACCGACGAGCTGGTCCGCATGCCAGGCGCCCAGGGTGAACTGGCCGCCTTCGGGCCGGTCGGCGCCCACCCGGTTCGCATAGGCGCTGGCAGGACGCGCCCGCTCGGAGGCCGCATCGGAGGTGAAGGCTTCGGGGTGGAGCGCCAGCATCTCGTCGCGCAGCAGCTTGTACTGCGGCAGGTCGTCCATGACCAGGGGGCGGATGAGCAGATCAGCGGCCATGGATCTGCTGCAGCTGGTGCAGTTCCTCAGGCGTGTTCGCATTGAAGAACGCGCTCTCGTCACCAAAAGGGACCTCCACACAGCGATGCTGCGCCGTCCAGCGGTCGATCTTGCGTTGCCCGGAGTCGATGAAGCGCACCAGGCTCTCCATGAGCGACGACTTCAGCAGGCAGAACACCGGCTGCACTTGCAGCCCATCCTCGCCACGGGTAGCGGCCATGGCGATGTCCGCGCTGTCGTAGAGGAGCCCGGTTGCCAGTTGCGCCACCAGGTCGGCAGGAAAGGCCGGCGTGTCGCAGGGCACGGTGACGAGGTAGGGCGTCTCGCAATGCTCCAGTCCTGCCAGGAAGCCGGCCAGCGGCCCGGCGTAATCGGGCACCGCGTCGGGCCACACCGGCACGCCGAAGGCTTCGTATGCCCCGAGATTGCGGTTGGCATTGACCATCACCTGCCCGACCTGCGGCGCCAGCCTGAGGATCGCGTGCAGGGCCAGCGGCATGCCGCCGTGCGACTGCAGGCCCTTGTCGACGCCGCCCATGCGGCTGCCTCGACCGCCGGCCAGCACGAGGCCGGTGATGTCTTCCCTGGCGATGGTGCTCATGGTCGTATGCAGGGGGGCGCCGTGGCAGGCTCACCCTCCGATGTAGTGCATCTCGACACGCCGCGGCCCGCGCCCGGGTTCGGCCTGGAGCGTGCCGCGCAGCTCGGAATAGCGATCCTCCCGGCTTTGCCACAGCTGCGCGATGACCGAAGCGATCTGCTCGTCGCCATGGCCGCCGCGCAGGAGCGCGCGCAGGTCGTGGCCCTCGGTGGCGAACAGGCAGAGGAACAGCTTGCCTTCGGTGGAAAGCCGGGCGCGGTTGCAGTCGTGGCAGAAAGCCCGCGTCACGCTGGAAATCACGCCGATCTCGCCGCCGCCGTCGCGCCAACACCAACGCTCGGCCGTTTCGCCGGTGGCGCTGCGCTCTACGGGATCGAGGGGGCCGAGTTCGCGTAGTCGGGCGATGACGTCCGCGGAAGGCAGCACCTCGTCCATGCGCCAGCCGTTGGTCGCGCCCACGTCCATGTATTCGATGAAACGCACGATGATGGGCGTGCCTCGAAACCGCCGCGCCATGGCGAGGATCTCGCTGTCGTTGGTGCCGCGCTTGACGACCATGTTCACCTTGATCGGCCCCAGGCCCGCGCGCTCGGCGGCCTCGATGCCGTGCAGTACCTCATGCACCGGGAAGTCGGCGTCGTTCATGCGGCGGAAGATGGCGTCGTTCAGGGCGTCGAGGCTCACGGTCACGCGCTGAAGCCCGGCTGCCTTCAGCGCCTGTGCCTTGCGAGCGAGGAGCGAGGCGTTGGTGGTGAGCGTGATGTCGAGCGGCTTCCCGTCTGGCGTACGCAGGGCGGAGAGCATCTCGATCAGCACTTCGACATCCTTGCGCAGCAGTGGCTCGCCGCCGGTGAGGCGCAGCTTGTGTACGCCGTGGGCCACGAACAGACGTGCGAGGCGCGTGATCTCCTCGAAGCTCAGCAGCGACGCGTGGGGCAGGAACGTGTAGTGCTTGTCGAACACTTCCCGCGGCATGCAGTAGCTGCAGCGGAAATTGCAGCGGTCAGTCACCGAGATGCGCAAATCGCGCAGGGGTCGCGCCAGGCGGTCGGACAGCAGGCCGGTGGGTGGAATGGCGTGCGCCGGCACGCTGGGCACGCGGGCCGCGACCCGGAGATCGGCGAGCGGAATGACTGCGTTCTCGGCCATGAAGTCCGATTGTGCATGTGCGCCGGGAGCCGTGCCGGGGTGGCGTCAGAGGCCGGGCTGGGGCAGGGCCGTGAGCACCGGCGCGGCGGCCGCGCCTGCAGCTTCGATCAGCGCGCCCAGCCGGCGTGCGCCGTTGAAGCGCTTGCGCCAGTAGGCGAAGCCCATGTCCTCGATGCGCACCCGCCCGCCGGCGCGGGGCGAATGGATGAACTTGCCATCGCCGAGGTAGATGGCCACGTGCGAGTAGCTGTGCTTGCGGGTGTTGAAGAACAGGAGGTCGCCTGGTTGAAGTTCCTCCTGGCGTACCTTCCGCAAACCGGCGGCGCCGGCCTGTTCCTCCGCCCGGCGTGGCAGCACGAACCCGAAGGTCATCTGCACGATGTGCCTAGTGAAGCCGCTGCAATCGAAGCCCGAGCGTTCGCTGGTGCCGCCAGGGTGATAGGCCACTCCCAGAAAGTTCATTGCGTTGCGCAGCATTCGTGCTGCGCTGCGCCGCTCGGGCTCTGCAACCTCCGTTGCGTTCCCGGCCGCCGTATCGGCGGCCGGGAACGCCTCGTAGCCAGCGTCGCTCGCCTCGATTTCCACGCCCGCCTGCGCCTCGTGCTGAGATGCCGCTACTGCCGCACCGCACAACAGCGCCAGCGAGAAACCGGCGGCACGGGCGAAGGCGGTGGCTGCACGAGGCATGGGCATGGTCGCGCAGCTTAGGGGAACGATGACCACGCGGCAACGGTGGAAACGTGTCAAATCTTCAATCGCAGGAATGCGTTAAGGTCGACCCACCTCAGAGGCGGTTCGCGGTCTTGCGACGAAGGAGTACGCCATGTTCAAGGCGCTGCTGCTGGAAAAGGACGAGGCCGGCTTCCGGGCTGCGGTGCAAGAGCTGGACGAGTCGCGCCTGCCTGAAGGCGATGTCAGGCTCCGGGTCAGCCACTCCACCCTCAACTACAAGGATGCGCTGGCCATCACCGACCGCGGGCCGGTGGTCCGTGCCTGGCCCATGGTCGCCGGCATCGACGGCGCCGGCACCGTGGTCGAGAGTCGCCACCCCGACTGGAAGCCCGGCGATCAGGTTGTGCTCAACGGCTGGGGTGCGGGCGAAACGCGCTGGGGCTGCCTGGCCCAGCTGGCGAGTGTCCGGGGCGACTGGCTGGTCCCGCTCCCCGATGAGTTCACCCCCCGGCAGGCCATGGCCATCGGCACGGCAGGCTACACCGCCATGCTTTGTGTGCTGGCACTGGAGCGGCACGGTGTGGCGCCGGGGGCGGGCGACGTGCTGGTCACCGGGGCCACGGGTGGGGTGGGGAGCGTGGCCACGGCCGTGCTGTCGAAGCTGGGCCATCGCGTCGTGGCGGCCACGGGCAAGAGCGCGGAGGCCGACTACCTGCGGCAGCTGGGCGCCGCAGCAGTGATCGACCGCACCGACCTGACAGCGCCCGGCAAGCCGTTCCAGCGAGAGCGCTGGGCGGCGGTGGTTGACGCGGTAGGCAGCCATACGCTGGCCAATGCCCTGGCCCAGACGCGTTACGGCGGCGTGGTCGCTGCCTGCGGCCTGGCACAAGGTTCCGACCTCACGACCACCGTACTGCCCTTCATCCTGCGTGGCGTCACCCTGGCTGGCGTCGAAAGCGTAACGGCCTCGCAGCCGCTGCGCCGGCTCGCCTGGCGGCGTCTGGCCAGCGACCTCGATCCCGCCCGCCTCGAAGCCATGACCCAGGAGATCGGGCTGGACCAGGCGCTGCACCGGGCTCGCGACTTGATCGAGAGCAGGGTACGCGGGCGCATCGTGGTGACGATCGATTGACGCGCCGTCTTGCCATCCACGTCTCGATGTGAGGAGACACGAATGGGCCGATACAGCGACTTCCACCGGCGATCCATCACCGACCGCGACGGCTTCTGGACCGAGCAGGCCCGCCTCATCGACTGGGAGCGGCCATTCGAGCAGGTTTGCGACTACAGCCGCCCGCCGTTCGCTCGCTGGTTTGCCGGCGGGCGGACCAACCTGTGCCACAACGCCGTCGACCGCCATCTTCAGGACCGCGCCGCGCAGAACGCGCTGATCTACGTATCCACTGAGACCGGCGAGGAGCGTGCCTACAGCTACGCCGAGCTCCACGCGGAAGTGCAGCGCATGGCCGCCATCCTCGCGTTCCTGGGTGTGGGGCAGGGCGACCGGGTGCTCGTCTACATGCCCATGATTCCGCAGGCCGTGTTCGCGATGCTGGCTTGCGTGCGCATCGGAGCCATCCATTCGGTGGTGTTCGGTGGTTTCGCGAGCATGAGCCTGGCCAGCCGCATTGACGATGCCGAGCCCAAGGTCGTCGTCAGCGCCGATGCGGGCAGCCGCGCAGGCAAGGTGGTGCCGTACAAGCCGCTGCTCGACGAGGCCATACGCCTGGCACGCCATAAGCCGGCCAAGGTGCTGTTGGTCGATCGCGGCCTCGCGCCCATGGAGCGATGGGCGGGTCGCGACGAAGACTACGCCGTGCTTCGCGAGCAGTATCTCGATGCCCAGGTGCCCTGCACCTGGGTCGATGCCACCCACCCCAGCTATACCCTCTACACCAGCGGCACCACCGGCAGGCCCAAGGGCGTGCAGCGCGATACCGGGGGCTACGCGGTGGCTCTCGTGGCCAGCATGCAGCACATCTTCCTCGGGCGTCCCGGCGAAACGTACTTCTCCACCAGCGACATCGGGTGGGTGGTGGGTCACAGCTACATCGTCTATGGGCCGCTGCTGGCAGGCATGGCGACCCTCCTGTACGAGGGCCTGCCCATACGCCCCGACGCAGGCATCTGGTGGCGTCTCGTGGAGCGCTACAGCGTGACGGCCATGTTCAGTGCGCCGACGGCCGTGCGCGTCCTGAAGAAGCAGGACCCCAAGTACCTGAAGCAGCACGACGTCAGCTCGCTGCGCGCGCTCTTCCTCGCCGGCGAGCCGTTGGACGAGACCACGGCGCGCTGGATCGCCGACGCCCTGGGCAAGCCGGTGGTCGACAACTACTGGCAGACGGAGACCGGCTGGCCCATCCTCACCCTCGCGCACGGCGTGGAGCAGTTGCCCGCCAAGTTCGGCAGCCCGGGCCTGCCGATGTACGGCTACGACGTCAGGTTGGTGGACGAGCACACCGGCGAGGACCTCGCGGGTTCCGGACGCAAGGGAGTCGTGGCCATCGAGGGTCCGCTGCCACCGGGATGCATGCAGACCGTATGGCGCGACGACGAGCGCTTCGTGAGCACCTACTGGAAGACCATTCCCGGCCGCCTGATCTACAGCACCTTCGACTGGGGCATCCGCGACGAGGACGGCTACTACTACATCCTGGGTCGCACCGACGATGTGATCAACGTGGCCGGCCACCGCCTGGGCACGCGCGAGATCGAGGAGAGCATCTCCAGCCATCCGAACGTGGCCGAGGTGGCCGTGGTGGGCGTGGCCGATGCGATGAAGGGCCAGGTGGCGATGGCCTTCGTGGTGGCCAAGGATGCTGGTGCATTGATGGACGAGGCCGCGAAGCTGCGCTTCGAAGGCGAGGTGATGAAGACGGTGGACCAACAGCTCGGCACCCTGGGCCGGCCTGCACGCGTGCACGTCGTCAACGTCCTGCCCAAGACCCGCTCCGGCAAGCTGCTGCGTCGGGCCATCCAGGCGGTATGCGAGCAACGGGATCCGGGTGACCTCACCACCATCGAGGATCCGTCGGCGCTGGCCCAGATCCGTGCGGTGCTCGGCGAGCCGGGTTGAGGGGCGGGGCATCTTCGGCACAATCGGTCGCTTCGCCCCCTGGCGCCCTTCCGAGGGCTGGAGATCCATGCGACCCTTACTTGCTTCCATGGCGGCGGGCCTTGCGCTGGCTGCTCCGTGTCTCCTGCCGCTGCCGGCGGCCGCCGCGCCCACGGCGCTCCCTGGCCCCGCCTTTCCGCGCTACGCCAATGCACAGGCCGTCGAGGCAGCATGCCGAGATGGCCTGCGCGAGGCAACCCGGCGCGTGCGCCAGCTAGAACGGCGGGCGCCCGATGCCGGCTGGTCCGCCGCCGCGGACGACCTGGAGGCCTACATCGAGGATGTGGCCTCTCCGGTGATGTTCGTGCTCAACGTCCATCCCGATCCGGCGGTGCGCGATGCCGCACAGGCCTGCGCACTGCGCTGGCAGGACTTTGGTTCCACGCTCGGTCAGAACGAGAAGCTCTACCAAACCGCACGGCGCGTGAAGCCGCGCGATGCCGTCGAACGTGAGTTCGTGCGTACCCGCTTGGAGAACTTCGAGGATTCGGGTGTCGCCCTGCCCAGGGACAAGCGCGCGCGAGCCAAGCAGCTGATCGACCGCCTGGGCGAGCTGGGCCAGCAGTTCGACAAGAACCTGCGCGACGACACCACCAAGGTGGCGCTGTCGCTGGAGGAGCTCACCGGTGTGCCGGAAGCCGTGTGGAAGGACAAGCCGCGCGACGATGCCGGCCGGGTCTTGCTGGGCCTGGACTACCCCACCTACCTGCCCGTGATGGAGCGGGGCGAGCATCCCGCCGCGCGCGAGCGCATGTATCGCGCCAAGCTGAATGAAGGCGGCGATGCGAACCTGCGGCTGCTTGCCGAGATGGTGAGGCTGCGTCGCGAGTACGCGTCGCTCTTCGGGTTCGATAGCTATGCCGACTTCCAGCTACGACGCCGCATGGCAGCAAGCGTGGCCAATACCCGGCGCTTCCTCGACGAGGTGAAGGCCGCTGTCACCGAGCGCGAGCTCAAGGACCTGGATGAACTGCGACGTGCCAAGGCGCAGCACCTGGGACAGCCGATGGAGCAGACCCGCCTCGAGCGCTGGGACGTGGCCTTCTACACGGAGCGCGTGCGGCGAGAACGCCATGCCGTGGACCAGGAAGCCTTCCGCCATTACTTCCCCCCGCAGGAAAGCCTCCAGTTCGTCATGCGGGTCATGGAAAAGGCCTTCGGCATCAGGTACACCCGCGTGGCCGCCACGCTTTGGCACGACGACGCCCAGGCCTACGCGGTCAGCGACGCGAAGACCGGCAAGGCGCTGGCCACCCTCTACGTCGACCTCTATCCGCGCGATGGCAAGTACAACCACGCGGCAGTTTGGCCCTTGCGCAGCAGTGCCACCCGGCTGCATCGCACACCGCAGGCTGCCTTCGTCGTCAACATGGATCGCAACGGCCTGACCATCGCCGAACTCCAGACCTTGCTGCACGAGATGGGCCACGCGGTCCACAACAACCTTTCGACCACCCGCTACGCTGCCTTGGGTGGTACCAGCGTCAAATGGGACTTCGTCGAAGCGCCGTCGCAGATGCTGGAGGACTGGATCTACGACCCGGCAGTGCTGAAGACCTTCGCCGAGGTCTGCCCCTCGTGCGAGCCCGTGCCGCCGCAGATGATCCGCGCCGCCGACGAAGCGCGCCACTTCGCCAAGGGCGTCGCGGTTGCTCGTCAGCATCTGTTCGCGAGCTATGACCTCGCCCTGTACTCCGACCGGGTTCAGGAGCCGTTGGCGCTGTGGTCCGCGATGGAAGGCCAGACGCCGCTCGGGCATGTGGAAGGCACTCGCTTCCCGGCCGGCTTCGCGCACATCGCCTCTGGTGGCTACGTGGCTGGCTACTACGGCTATCTTTGGAGCCTCGTCGTCGCCAAGGACCTGCAGACAGCCTTCGAGCCGAATCCGCTGGATCCCCAGGTGGGCCGGCGCTATCGGAACAAGCTGCTCGCACGGGGCGGCGAACGTCCGCCTCAATTGCTGGTACGCGATTTCCTCGGGCGGGAAGGCCGCTCGGATGCCTTCTTCGAGTGGCTGCGGCGCTAAGTGCGGCAAACACGGGCCGCTCTGCGCGGCCCGTTTCCGTCACAGCACTTCGCTGGCGAAATCCGCGAGCCGTGAGCGCTCGCCGCGAGCAAGCATGATGTGGCCCGCGTGCGGCCAACCCTTGAAGCGGTCCACCGCGTACGTCAGGCCCGAACTGCCTTCGGTCAGGTAGGGTGTGTCGATCTGGGCGAGGTTGCCCAGGCAAACGATCTTGGTGCCGGGGCCGGCGCGTGTGATGAGCGTCTTCATCTGCTTCGGCGTCAGGTTCTGCGCCTCGTCGATGATCACGTACTTGTTGAGGAAGGTGCGCCCGCGCATGAAGTTCAGGCTCTTGATCTTGATCTTGCTGCGCA